>NZ_CFHTCS010000355.1:0-4390 GCF_984369615.1 Martelella sp.
ATAAAATAGGTTAGAGCGTCCTTTGTGCGTCCGAATGGACGCACGGCGCTCTAGCTCCTGATCCGCTTCGCGTGCGTGAACACCGAGAACCCGTCGCCGCGGGCGCTGGCGACAAGCGTTATGCCGGCCCTTTCGGCCGTCTCGACCGCAAGCGCGGTCGGCTGCGAAACGGCGATCAGCACCGGCGCGCGGGCGAACGCCGCCTTCTGCACCATTTCCACGGACAGCCGGCTGGTGACAACGAGAGCGCCGCTGACGGCCGTCTCCCCCTTGCGCATGAGCGCCCCGATAAGCTTGTCGAGCGCGTTGTGGCGGCCGACGTCCTCGCGCACTGCCGGCATGCCCGCGTCCGGCCGGAAGACGCCGGCCCCATGCACGGCGCGCGTCTTCGCAAAAACCGGTTGACGATCGGAAAGCGCCGTTACCGCCCGGTCAACGTCGCTGACGGTCATCGTGAAGTCATCGCCTTCGAGCGCTGGCACAGGCCGCATCGCGGCATCGATGCTTTCCAGCCCGCACAGCCCGCAGCCGACCGGCCCCGCCATCGAGCGGCGGCGTGCGGCAAGCGCGGCAGAACGGTCTTCCCCGAGTGATATCTGCAGGTCGATTCCGGTCTCAAAGTGAACAGCCTCTACGCCGAGGATCTCGTCCGGATGACGGACAATGCCTTCCGTCAGGCTGAAACCGTAGGCGAGATCGACAAGATCGGCAGGGGTCGCCATCAATACGGCGTGGGACGAGCCGCCATAGCTGAGCGCCACAGCCGTTTCGGCGGCAAGCGCCTCCGGAGCGCGCGCCTGGCTGCGGCTTCCGACGCAAAAAAGCGGCGCTCGTGCAAGCGCGGCGGGCGGCATCCCGTCAGCCATTGTCCGTCACCGCGGCGGCACGGCGCGTCCTGCTTTCGTCCCGAAACATCCCTGCAATCAGCGCAAGGGAAGACGAAAGCTCGATTTCGGAGGACGCAGCGAGCGCCACGCGGATTGCGGGGGCGGAAGGCTCGCGCCCGGCGCGGAACGTGGCTCCGGCGGCAATGGCGACGCCGCGCTGGCGCGCGCGGTCGACGAAGACAGCCTCGTTGACGCCGTCCGGAAGCGGGATCCACACATGCAGCGCGCCCGGCGTCATGGCGCAGTCAATGCCCGCCAGTTCCTTCTCGGCGATCGCCCGGCGGCGCTTCAGCGCCATACGCTGCCAGTTGACCAGTTCCATCGCCGTGCCGTCAACGATCCAGCGGCTGGCGATTTCGGCCATCACCGGGGTCGCGATCCAGTTGGCCGCGAGATAGCGGTTGGAAACGGCGGCCGCATACCGGTCCGGGGCGACCAGGAAACCGCATCTGAGACCCGGGATCGTGTTCTTTGACAGGTCGGTCATGTAGAGCGTCCGCTCCGGCGCGAAGGCGGCGACCGGCGGCGGCCGGTTTTCCACCAGCGGGCCGAGCACGTCGTTTTCGATGACGGCGAGGTCGAACCTGCGCGCGATTGCCGAGATCGCCCGCCGGCGCGGCGCGCTCATCAGCGTGCCCCGCGGGCCGGCTGCCGAGGGTTGCAGGAAGATCGCTTTCAGGCGTTTTCGCGCCGCCAGCGCCTCGAGCGCGGCAGGCACTATTCCGTCGGAATCGACATCGACCGGCTGCAGATCGATGCCGAGATAGCCGGCAAGCGGCCTTGCCATCGGATGGGTCAGGTCCTCCGCCGCCATGGCAGAGCCCGGCGGCGCGACGCTCATGAAGGCCGCCGTCATCGCATCGCTCGAACCGTTGGTGACGGTAATGCCGTGCGGCGGAGCCTTCAGGCCGCAGGCCGCCAGCCAGTTGGCGCCGGCCATGCGGTAACGCCGGAACAACGCGTTCGGTATCATTGAAAAGGCAAGGTCCGGCGGCATGGTGGCGCCGAGTTCGGCAAAGGCGTTGCGGAAACGGGCAAGACTGCGGCTCTCGCACACCGGTTTCAGGATGGAGAGGTCAACGACGCCGGATGTCCCTTCGGTCAGATGCGGTCGTTCGAACGCATTGGAAGCCGCCTTGACATAGGAACCGCGCCCGACCTCGCCGGTAACGAGTCCCCGGCGGGAAAGCGCCTCATAGGCACGGGAAACGGTCTGGACCGAAATATTCAGATCGGCCGCCATCTGCCGTTGCGGCGGCAGGCGCATGCCGTCGACCAGCAGGCCGTCGCGGATAGCGCCGGCGATCTGTTCGGCAATGGAAAGATAGGCCGGTCGCTTGATCAGCCTCGGATTGGGACGCCATTTGCTCATGCGCCATCGTGCGGCAAATCATATCAATTGACAATAGCGCAAGCACGACCAATGCCGATGCGGCGGCATCACAAGCCTTTGAATCCTATGTGGTCTGCATTTCTTCCGAGGTCAGGCCCAACGGCGAAAATCAGTGCAATTGGTTAAGGCAATCTGAAACCCGGTCAGGTGCCGAGGCTCTCGATCTTGGTACAGAGCCAGTCCGACAGCTTCAGCGAGGCGGCAGCGGCCGCCACCATCTGCGGCAGGGTCAGCCATTCCAGCGTCCAGGCCGCGCCCGAGCGCTCCTGCTCATGCACCAGCGCCATATGCATGGCCGAAAGCTGCGCGGCGTTGAAGCGCGACAGTGACACCAGCACCTCCGCCGTCACCGGATTGCGCTTGCCGTCGATATCGGAGGACTCGCCGCCCCCGGAGAGTTCGATTTCCTCGCCCATTTCGGCGAGAAGCGCAATGTCGAGGCCGAATTTGCCGAGGCTTCCGGTGATCTGCGACATGGCGGAGGCGAATTCGGCGATCACGTTGCGCTGGTTCTGCCATTGCGGCGCATCAATCAGGCCGAGAAGGTCGGCCAGCATGGCCCGCACCTCGACAGCCTGCTCCGGCAGCCTGTGCAGCGTCCCGACCGCGCCGCCGAATTGCACGGCGAAGAGCTGCCCGTCGAGCCTCAGGAGAAACTGCCGCAGATACAGCACCGGCTCGCGCCAGGATCGCAGCCGGTCGGAAACGGCGATCGGCATGGCCGGCTGCATGCGCGTGCGCCCCATCAGTGTCCGGTCGCCGAAGCGGGAATCCAGCGTTTCCATGCGCTGGAACAGGTGGTCGAGCCGGTCGATCAGCAGCGTCGACACCGCCGACAGCCGCATCATCAGCGAGGTATCGATGACATCCTGGCTGGTCGCACCGAAATGCACGTGGTCCGCTGCATCCGGCCCCACGGCCGCGCGCAGCTGGCGCACCAGATCGGGCACGACGATGCCGTCGCGGCCTGTGGCGAGCTTCAGCGCCTCGATATCCGGCCAAAAGCCGGCGCAGACTTCGCCGATGCGCGCCGCTGCCGCTTCCGGAATGACCCCGGCGCGGGCCTCGGCCTCGGCGAGCGCCGCCTCGAAAGCCAGCATGGCCTTGATTTCCGCGTCGAGCGAAAAGAAGGCGGCAACCTCGTCGTCGCCCACCAGACCCGAAAGCACGGGATGATCAAAAGCAGAATAACTCATGGATTGCGATCGCTTGCTACCGGAAAGAGCAGGAGGGCGGAACCATCCCGACCGACACGGGCACCGTGGCAACCGGCGCCGACCTCACATTGCGACAATGGCGCGACAAGCGCAAGGGCGGAGCCCGGTTTTCCGGTTTACGGCGACCCGCATACCAGGAAGGCGGCCGATCGCCGCCTTCGCAAAACCCGATTCCTCGCGCGTCACTTCCAGGCGCGAATATCGACGAACCGGCCCTCGATCGCGGCCGCTGCGGCCATGGCGGGCGAGACCAGATGGGTGCGGCCCTTATAGCCCTGGCGGCCCTCGAAATTGCGGTTCGAGGTCGAGGCGCAGCGCTCCTCGGGCTTCAGCCGGTCGTCATTCATCGCAAGGCACATGGAGCAACCCGGCTCACGCCATTCGAAACCGGCCTCGAGGAAGATCTTGTCGAGGCCTTCGGCTTCCGCCTGCTCCTTGACCAGGCCCGAGCCCGGGACGATCATGGCGTTGACCCGGTCGGAAACCTTCCGTCCCTTCGCGACGGCGGCCGCCGCGCGCAGATCTTCGATGCGGCCGTTGGTGCAGGAACCGATGAAGACGCGGTCGATCTCGATATCGGTGATCTTCGTCCCGGGCGCCAGGCCCATATATTTCAGCGCCCGCCATTTGGAGGCGCGCTTGGTCTCGTCGGCGATATCGTCCGGATTGGGCACTTCGCCCGTGACCGCGATCACGTCTTCCGGCGAGGAGCCCCAGGAAACGATCGGCGGCAGGTTGGCGGCATCGAGCGTGACGACGCGGTCATATTCCGCGCCCTCGTCCGTCGTCAGCGACTTCCAGTATTCGACGGCCCGGTCCCAGGCCTCGCCCTTCGGCGCGCGCGGGCGTTCCTTGATATAGGCGAAGGTCTTTTCGTCCGGCGCGATCAGGCC
>NZ_CFHTCS010000356.1:0-4381 GCF_984369615.1 Martelella sp.
CGGTGCTGAAGGACATTGGCGCCGAGGCGCTTGTGCCGATGCGCAAGGGCAAGCAAAGGCGCAGGCGTGGGCGGATGCTGCCGGTGAGGGACGAGGTGCTGATGACCGGCTATGTGCTTGTCCGCTTTGTCAGCACGGCGCGGGCGCTCAGGGGCCTGCTGAGGCTTGACCATGTCATCGCCATTCTCGGGGGCTGGGAGACGCCTTACCCTGTCTCAGATGAAAAGATCGCTCAGATCATGCGCAAGGCCGACAATGGCGACTTCGACTATGAGCGCCGCTGCGATGTCGAAGTCTCAGCCGGCGACCGGGTGATGATCGGTGACGGGATCTTCGAGGGACAGGTCGGCACAGTGGTCACGGCCAACAGCAAAGGCAAGGGGGATGTCGTGGTCGAGGTTGATCTGTTCGGCCGACTGACGCCGATGGTCGTGCCGCTTGCCGTGATCGGCAAGGTGTGATTTGGAAAAGAGAAAGTCAGTGACGCCGACTTTCGCCGGTGAGAGAGCGAACTCTTCCGCCGGCGACAATCCTCAAAATGAGTACACCCTCGTCGAAATGAAGCCCAAACGAGGTTGATGAGAAAGAACCATGCAAGGGGCTAGCTGTCATAATTATGATTTAAGAGATAGCGCCCACGAAATCGACACTGCGAAAATGAAACTAGTAGGAATCTAACAATGAGAATTGCCGTAGCGGGAATTGGATATGTCGGCTTGTCCAACGCTGTCTTGCTCGCGCAGAACCATAGGGTAATAGCGGTTGACCTCAACAAAGATCGGGTCGCAAAAGTGAATGCTAGGCTCAGCCCGATAGTCGATCCCGAGATCGAAGATTTCCTAGCGAATAGGAAGCTCGATTTGACAGCAACGACCGAGGCTGCCGAGGCTTTTAAGGACGCTGATTTCATCATTGTAGCAACGCCGACGAACTACAATCTGGAAACGAATTACTTCGATACATCTTCGGTCGAGTCGGTCATCGAAGCCGTCAAGGCGGTGAACCATGATGCTACAATCGTTGTAAAGTCCACGGTACCTGTCGGATTCATCGAGCGTGTTCGACAGGAGCTGCGGACAGATCAAATCATTTTCTCTCCGGAATTTCTGCGGGAGGGGCGTGCGCTGTACGACAACCTGCATCCTTCCCGCATTATTGTTGGTGAGCAATCTGATCGAGCAAGAGTATTCGCCGATCTCCTCTTGGAAGGTTCGATTGAGAAGAATACGCCTGTATTGCTCACGAATCCTTCTGAAGCCGAAGCAATCAAGTTATTCGCGAACACATATCTCGCCATGCGCGTTGCATATTTTAACGAGCTCGACAGCTACGCGATGGCGCATGGCATGGATTCGCGGCAGATCATCGATGGAATCGGGCTCGATCCAAGAATTGGCAATCACTACAACAACCCCTCATTCGGCTATGGCGGCTATTGCCTGCCGAAAGACACGAAGCAGTTGCTGGCAAATTACTCTGAAGTTCCTCAGAACCTGATTCGGGCCATTGTAGACGCGAACACTACGCGAAAGGATTTTATAGCAGAGCGGATCATAGCACGAAGACCCAGCACGGTCGGCATTTACAGGCTTGTGATGAAGGCGGGCTCGGACAATTTTCGCGACTCGTCAGTGCAAGGCATAATGAAGCGGATCAAGGCGAAGGGCATCCGTGTCGTAGTCTACGAGCCCGTGCTCAATGAGCCGGAGTTCTTTCGTTCACCGGTCTTTGGAAATCTTGACCAATTCAAGCAAGAGTCGGATGTGATCGTTGCCAATCGGATAACCGATGAAATCCGTGATGTTGCCGATCGAGTTTTCACACGAGATCTGTTTGGGGCTGATTGATTTGGCACCGTGAGGTTTTCACGCGGCTTCAATGCGGTCGGTTCATCAATGACTTCGGCGACGTGGAATTCGGCGTGCGCACGTGCAGAAGCTGGTTTTATCGGCGAAAATTATGTCAGACCGCTCAGGCGCCCTTCGGCCAATTATGACCTGCTTTGACTGCCGGGGCGGTGTGGGGAACGTGCGTTTGGGTCCTTCCTGTGGCCCCTTGTTCTGCGGGTATTTGGCACCGCGCGGTCTGCCCAGTCTGAGGCTAAATTCGAAGCCTAAAGTCAGGGCTAAAGTTTAGGGGGGGGGTAAAGTCGTGTTTGACGCGGAGGTGCGCGGAAAACTGGCCCTGTGGCGATATGACTACAACAACGTCAGGCCGCACTCATCGCTGGGAAACAAAACGCCGAACGAAGTGCGGAGAGAGATGGAGGAACTTGATGCGGGCGCCACACAGGCTGTTGCCCACGCAGATCAACCAAACTACCAATCACGAACCCGCAGACTCTCGAATTGAACGAGGGTCGCACGGGGTGCAGGTCACTCGGCCTGCACTTTCGGAGCCGAAGTAAGCATCCGGGGTAGGCCGCGGTCATGCAGCGCGTCGGTGTTCAGATGGCTGCCAATTCCTGGGCAGAATATCCGCGCAATCGAGTCCGTCACGACGACATTGTCGCGGTTTTCCCCCGTTTCCTGCGGACGCTCCACCAGCCATAGACAGGCAAGAGAAGCAACAGGGCCGAGGCGATCACGAAGACGGCGCTGATCGGCTGGTTGAGGAAGGTCGTCCAGTCGCCGCGCGACAGAAGCATGGCGCGCCGGAAATTCTCTTCCAGCATCGGGCTCAGGATAAAGCCGAGCAGCAGCGGCGCCGGCGGAAAATGCAGCATCTTCATGCCATAGCCGACAAGGCCGAAGGCGATCACCAGAAAGATGTCGAAGATCGCGTAGTTGATCGAGTAAACACCGATGCAGATGAGCGCCAGGATAACCGGGAAAAGGACCGAGTAGGGGATCTTGAGCAGTCGCACCCAGATGCCGACGAGCGGAATGTTGAGGATGACCAGAATGAAGTTGCCGATCAGAAAGCTGACTACAAGGCCCCAGAACATGGTCGGCTGTTCGGTAATCAGGCTCGGGCCCGGATTGATCCCGTGGATCATCAAAGCGCCCAGCATCACGGCCATAACTGCATCGCCCGGAACACCGAGAGTGAGGGTCGGGATGAAGGCCGTCTGGGCGGTGGCATTGTTGGCCGCTTCCGGCGCCGTCACGCCCTCGATCGCGCCCTTGCCGAAGATTTCGGGGGTTTTGGAAATGCGCTTTTCAAACGCATAGGCGATGAACACCGCCATCGAGGCGCCGGCGCCCGGCAGAACGCCACAGATCGCACCGAAGATAGAACCGCGGCCCATGGCCGGCCATGAGCGACGCACATCTTCACGCGTCGGCAGCATGGAGCGAAAGGTGAAGTTCTCGGAGTGGGTGTCGCGTTCCTTGTGGGCCGAAGCCATGACCTCGGAAACGCCGAATATGCCCATGGCGACGGCAACCAGGGACAGCCCGTCGGCAATGCCCGGTATGCCGAAGGTGAAGCGGAACTGGCCAGAGGTAATGTCCTGGCCGACAATGCCGAGCAGAAGCCCGAGCGCCACCATGGAAATTGACCGGGGGAAACTGTCGCCGCCGATCGCAGCCGTGCCGATCAGCGCGAACAGGATGAGCGAGAAATACTCCGCCGCGCCGAATTCCAGGGCAAAATGGGCGAGCACTGGTGCCAGGGTGCCGACAAGGATGATGCCGAACATCGATCCCACCAGAGAGGCGATCGCGGTGATGAACAGGGCGACGCCCGCGCGCCCCTGCTTGGCCATCGGATAGCCGTCGAGACAGGTAACCGCAGCAGGCGGCGTCCCCGGAAGATTGAGTAGGATCGATGCCGTGGAGGCACCGTACTGGCCACCGTAGTAGATGCCGGCCAGCATGATAATAGCCTCGGTCGGATCGATGTAGAAGGTCACCGGCAGAAGCATGGCGATTGCCGGCAAGGGGCCGATGCCAGGCAGAACGCCGACGATCATACCGAGCACAACGCCGAGGAAGCAGTAGAAAAGCGCCGACCATGTGAACGCGACATCGGCGCCGAGTGCGAGATTGGAGAGAAGATCGCTCACAGGACACCCCTGATCATGTCGAACGGAAGACCGAGGGTGAGCACGAAGATCACCCAAGCGAGAACGGGCGTGACCACGGCAAGGCCGATCATACGCGGGAACGAGAAATGCGGCGCGGCAAGACAGGCCACACACACGAGCCCGATACAGGCCGGCGCAAGGCCGGCCGGCCGTAACAGCAGCGCGAACACCAGCATCGAAAGCGGCACGAACAGCCGGCTGCGCCACACCGCGGGGCCGCGATCCGTCATCGTTTCGTCCGGCTCCAGATGCGCCCGGGCCTCGAGGATGGCGATCATCAGGCCGAGAATGATGCAGGCGATGCCGATCAGCATGGGATAGAAGCCCGGTCCCATTCGGGTCGGCGTGCCA
>NZ_CFHTCS010000357.1:0-4370 GCF_984369615.1 Martelella sp.
GCCGAGCCGTTCTGTTCGGTCTGGTCGTAGCGCGTCTGGCCGCCGCCGAAGACGAAGCCGATGGCGGTCGTATCATCGAGCTGGGCCAGATAGCCGCCCTCGACGATATTGCCCGTAATGTCGGCGCCCGAATTGCCGGCGCCTGAATCGCCGTCGACGCTCGCCGTCTCGCCGTTATACTCCAGCCAGATCGAATTGGCCGGCGTCAGGGAGCGATATGGAGCGTAGGGCGCGCCATAGGAGCCTCCGGAGGAACCGCCATAGGTCGCGCCGCGACCGGCCGAGGCCCAGTCCCATTGCGGCTGGCGGCTCGACGGCGTGCCGAGGTTCCAGTAGGCGAGCGCCGAGGTTTCATTCGCCGACGGCAAAGCGTCGTCTTCCTTTTCCTCGATCGGCCGCCATCCGGTGAACAACCGGCTTGGGTTGGACGACCGGCGCAGGAAATCCTGCATGCCGAGATTGGCCGTCATCGTCGCGTTGATGCCCAGTTCGCCGCCAAGGGTCGTCATCGCCGCCTCGTAGGCGCTGCCCGATTGCAGCATGCCGGCAGACAAGGTTCCCGTCAGCGGCACGCCGTCGTTGAAGGCCTTGACCAGCTGATCGTTGACGCCCCTGCCGAGGGCGGAGAAATTGAAATTGCCGCCGACATAGGCGAGAGACATGTTGAGCCTGTTCGCATCCTGCGAGATCGTTCCGCGGAACTGCGAGGGCAGCGAGGCAAGCGGCGCCTCATAGGTGCCGGTGATCGCGCCGGCCTCCAGCAGCGTGTATTGCTGCTTCAACTCGCCGCCGTCGACAAAGTCGACATCGAGCTCGGTTTCATCGAAGGCAACCGTGCCGGTGACCTTGGCCGGAACCTGGCTGGTCTGGATGACCGCCGCATAGGTCGCGTCCGGTTCGAAGTCGAGATCGCCATTGACGGTGATCGACCCCTTCTCGTCGCCGGAAAGGAAGGTGCCGCCGGTGCGCACCGTGGTCGAACCGATCTCGCCCGAACCGCCAAAGGCAGCGCCAGCCTTGATGTCCGCTTTCGTGCCGCGAAGCGAACCGTCCACCAGGAAGGTGCCGCTTTCCGCCTCGAGCGTGCCTGCGAACTGGTCATTGTCGGCCGTCAGCCGCAGCGTGCCCGGCCCTTTCTGCGAGACCGTGCCGGTACCGCGCAGAAGACCGGCAAATTCGATGTCGTCGGAACGGGCAAAGCTCAGCTTGCCGCCGGTTTCGATTGCCGCATTGCCCTGCAGCGTGCCGGTCGTGCCGCCATTGCCGACCTGGATTTCAGCGCCCGTGTCGATATAGGTATTGCCTTCATTGGTGTTGTCGGCCGTCAGAATGGTGGTTCCGGCAAAGGCGCCGATATCGACCGTGCCGCTGATCACGCGCGAGAACTCATAGTCGGAAGACGTGTGGTTGAAGACCAGATAGCCCTGCCCGTCGCCGAAGGAGACTTCATTGACGTCGAGCGTGCCTGGGCCTTGCGGCGCGACATCCGGCAGGGAGCCGATGACAAGGCTTCCGGTCGAACCGGCATTTGCGGCCAACACAAGTTTGTCGGCCGTAAGCGTGCCCCCGTCGGAAAGCTGCAGGACGCCGGTTCCGTTCTCGCCGACCGTGAGGTCGCCGTCGATCGTCCACGACGACCCGGCCCCGTCGATCACCGCAAGACCGGTTGATCCAGCAGTGGAAGCGACCGTGCTTTCCGTACTGGTCACGACACCGCCACGGCTAATGACCAGCGCGCCGTCGCCTTCGACACCCGCGGTAATGCCGCCGTCGACCGCCCAGGACGAGCCCGTGCCAGTTACGGCCACAAAACCATAACCGGTAGCGTTTGTCCCGATTTCCACCGTGCGATTTGTGACGGTACCGCCATTAAAAATATCCAGAAGGCCAGATCCCTCGGAACCGACCTCAAGGTTCGAGGTGTTGTTCCATGTGGCACCGCCAGTCACGCCGACAATTCCGATGCTGCCGGCATCGCGCCCGATAATGCCGCCGTTCGAGTTCAGCGTTCCTCCGTTTTCCAACCCGAGCAGCCCCTCGCCCGTCGCACCGACGGTCATGCGATTGGTGAGCGTCATCTCGCTGCCGGCATCGGTGACGTAAAGTATGCCGGTGCTGTTCGCATTCGCGCCGACCAGCGCGAAATCCGCCGTGACGGAGCCGCCATTCGAAACCGCCAGGCGGCCATCGCCATTGCGCCCGACCCTGAGCGAGGCGGAAAGCTGCAATTGCGAGCCGGCGCCGTCGACATAAACCTTACCCTCGCCACTCGAAACATTGCCGATATAGGCATTGCTCGCGGTCATGGTCGCGCCGTTGAGGACCGAAAGCGTGCCTTCGCCGCCCGTGCCGCCGGTGTTCACATTGCCGCCAAGTGAAATGTCATTATAGACATTCCACAGCGAACCGCTGCCGGTCACCGTCGCTTCATTGCCGGTGGAGGACGTGTTCTCGCCGATCGAAAGCGAGCCGCTGATTGCATGCGCGCCGCTCTGGACCAGAACCGTGCCCTTGCCGCTGCTGCCGATGGTGGTCGCGCCATAGCCGTTCCACTGCGTACCGGCGCCCGACAGGGTAACACTGCCCGCGCCGCCCGCATTGCGGCCGACGATCGCCTGGTCCGATTCGATGAAGGCGCCGTCGGAGACGCTGAGATTGCCGCTACCACTGTTTGCCACCGAAAGCCCGTTGGCGCCCGTGCCGTAGGTCCTGAGGCTCGTGCCGCTGCCGGAAAGCGTGACGGTGCCCGAACTGCCATCCGCATTGCCGAGAATGATCGAGGCCGTCTGGCCGGTCGCGCCGTCGGACATGCTGACCCGGCCCGTACCGGCATCGCCGACGATGATCGAATTGTCCATCTGCACCTGGCCGCCCGCGCCGAGCGTCAGCGTGCCGTTGCCGCCGGCCGATGCGCCGAGACGCGTCCGCTCGCCGTTGATCGTGGCATTCGACGTCACCCGCCCGGTCGCCGTGTCGCCGATGACGAAAGTGCTGATATATTCCGTGCCGCGATCGGTCGGCAGAACCGGCGCATTGGCCGTGGTGTTGATGGTAACGTTGTCACCGGTCTTGGGCGTGTTGGTCGTGGCCGCGCCGTTCTCGAGCCAGTTGTTGGCTGTGTACCAGTCGGTCGATTCGGCTCCGGTCCACTGGAAATCGGCGGCATGGCCGGCTGCGCCCCAGAGGAGGAACAGGGCGGACGAACTCAGGAAGACCGAACGGGCCGCCTTCAGCCGCAAACTCACATTACGCATGACACCTCCAGCACAGAAACGCTCGAACCTCTTGTCGCCGGCCTGTCCGACGGCCGGTCTCGCATGCCTGCAATTCTGGACTGCAGTAAATTAAGAACTTCTTGCGAGGGGAGAATTGGCCGTCATGCTTAATGTTTATGGTTAGCACTTGGTTAATTCGCTTGGGCTCCCTGATTTAACCGCGCATGCAGCTATGGCTTCAATTCCGCTCAATCTTCGTCTAAGAAGCGTCACAAACCCTTATGACCGGAAAACAGGGACCGCTCGAGAATGCTTGAAACAATGCGCAAAGGCGCCCAGACCTGGGTCGCGAAACTCCTGCTGATCCTGCTGATCATTTCGTTCGGCGTCTGGGGCGCCTCAAGCGCGCTGTTTTCTGGCAATTCGGATGTGGTGGTTCAGGTCGGCGACAAGACCGTCTCGGCCAATGAATACCGCCTTGCCTACCAACGCCAGATGAACAGCCTGAGCAACCAGTTCGGCCGCCGGCTGACCGGCGAGGAAGCCCGCATGATCGGCGTCGACCAGCAGGTCTATGCCCAGCTCGTTGCGGGGGCTGCCCTCGACCAACTTGCCGACGATATGAATCTCGGCCTCTCCGAAGACCGGCTGGCCGAGATCATCGCCCAGGATCCCGCCTTCCAGAACGCCGACGGGCGATTCGACCGCCAGCGCTTCAGCGCGCTCCTGCGCAATGTCGGCCTAAACGAGGATGACTATGTGGCCGAGCGCAGCAAGGTCGCCGTGCGTTCCCAGATCGTCGACGGCATGGCCGACGGTTTCGTGCCGCCGAAAACGCTCGTGGATGCCATCCGCGAATACCGGTCCCAGAGCCGCGTGGTCGACTATATCGTTCTCAACAACGCCTTTGTCGCGCCGATCAAGTCGCCGGGCGACGAGGTTCTTCAGCCCTGGTTCGAACAGCGCCAGGCCGCCTACCGTGCGCCCGAATACCGCAAGATCTCCTATGTCGCGCTCCGCCCTTCCGACATCGCCGATCCCGACGCGGTCTCCGATGCCGCCGTCAGGGCCGATTACGAGGCTCGGATCGCCAATTACACGACGCCCGAAGACCGCCGGATCCAGCAGATGACCTTCGCCGACCATGCTGCCGCC
>NZ_CFHTCS010000358.1:0-4349 GCF_984369615.1 Martelella sp.
AAGCCGACATTCAGCGGCCGCTTCAGCATCTCGTAATCGATCTTCAGCTCGGCGGCGCCTTCCTTGACCTTGCGCATGAAGTCGGGCGTGGAAAGCTCGGCCTCGCCGCGCGCCTTGCGCTGCTCGTTGATCGCCACCTTCAGGAACTGCATGGTGGCGACGCCCGGAATTTCGACCGGATACTGAAAGGCGAGAAACAGGCCCTTGGCGGCGCGCTCGGCGGCATCGAGCTCCAGAATGTTCTCGCCGTTATAGAGCACCTCGCCCTCGGTCACCTCGTAGTCCTCGCGGCCGGCGAGAATATAGGAGAGCGTCGACTTGCCGGAGCCGTTCGGGCCCATGATGGCTGCAACCTCGCCATCCCGGATGGTCAGGTCGAGACCCTTGATGATCTCCGTGCCGTCCTCGGCGATGCGTGCGTGCAGGTTCTTGATCTCAAGCATTTTTTTGTCCTTTGACGAAATGACCACCCTTGGGATATTCACCAATTATTGGTCACTAGTTTTCGTTCAGCGTTCCAGATTCTCCAGGCCAAGCGGAACGAGGTCTTTATCGAAAATACGATCTGAAATCTCGAGTGCGCCGTTCATGATAGTTGCCCTTCGCATCTCATCAGCTAATGCCTCACTCAGATCGGTAGCTCTGGCTAGTTCTGCCCAAACTTCTCGCCCCGTCAGCCTGAGCTGTGGTTCCAACAAGGCTCTTGCAGAAAACAGCCAAACCATCAGACCAGGAGTAGACGACGTCGTGTTCTGTTTTTGCTGGGCTTTAATCATTTGGCCGACTTCCACCGGAAAGAACATATAATCTTTCTGGAATATCCACTGGCCCATTTCGTAGACGTTTTTGCCTCGCGCCTCAAAATAGGCAGCATAATACATGGTTGACGCCAAAACATGATCCAGCACTTCCGGATCAGCGCCCCGCAGCGAAACAAGAAACGTTTCGACTTCGTTTCGTTGGGACTTAGTCGCCTTATTTTGCAGCCACGATTTGATGCCCATCGCAATCAGCCGACCGAACCTTCCAGCGAAATCCCGATCAGCTTCTGCGCCTCGACCGCGAATTCCATCGGCAGTTCCTGGATGACCTCGCGGACGAAGCCGTTGACGATGAGGGCGATCGCCTCTTCTTCCGGAATGCCGCGCTGCATGCAGTAGAACAGCTGGTCCTCGGAGATCTTCGACGTCGTCGCCTCGTGCTCGAAGCGGGCGGAGGAATTGCCGGCCTCGATATAGGGCACGGTATGCGCGCCGCACTTGTCGCCGATCAGCAGGCTGTCGCACTGGGTGAAGTTGCGCGCGTTTTCCGCCTTGCGGTGGGCCGAAACCTGGCCGCGATAGGTGTTGTTGGAAAAGCCCGCTGAAATGCCCTTGGAGATGATGCGGCTCGACGTGTTCTTGCCGAGATGGATCATCTTGGTGCCACTGTCGATCTGCTGGTGACCGTTGGAAACGGCGATCGAATAGAACTCGCCGCGCGAATTGTCGCCGCGCAGCAGGCAGGAGGGGTATTTCCAGGTGATCGCCGAACCGGTCTCGACCTGCGTCCAGGAGATCTTGGAATTGTCGCCCCGGCAATCGCCGCGCTTGGTGACGAAATTGTAGATGCCGCCCTTGCCTTCCTTGTCGCCCGGGAACCAGTTCTGGACGGTGGAATACTTGATCTCGGCATCATCCAGCGCAATCAGTTCGACGACGGCGGCGTGAAGCTGGTTTTCATCGCGCTGCGGCGCGGTGCAGCCTTCCAGATAGGAGACATAGGCCCCCTCCTCGGCGATGATCAGCGTGCGCTCGAACTGGCCGGTGTTCTTCTCGTTGATGCGGAAATAGGTCGAAAGCTCCATCGGGCAGCGAACGCCCTTGGGAACGAAGACAAAGGAGCCATCGGTAAAGACGGCCGAGTTCAGCGCAGCGTAGAAATTGTCGCCCTGGGGCACGACCGAGCCCAGATATTTCTTCACCAGGTCTGGATATTCGCGCATAGCCTCAGAAATCGACATGAAGATCACGCCGGCTTTCGCGAGTTCCTTCTTGAAGGTGGTGATGACCGAGACCGAATCGAACACGGCATCGACCGCGACGCGGCTTTTCGGCTGGTGCTGGAGTTCCTGCACGCCGGCAAGCAGTTCCTGCTCCTGCAGCGGAATGCCGAGCTTCTCATAGGTCGCCAGCAGTTCCGGGTCGACCTCGTCCAGCGTCTTCGGCCCGGTGACCGATTTCGGCGCAGCGTAGTAATAGAGATCGTTGAAATCGATCTTCGGGTAGTTCACCCGCGCCCAGCTCGGCTCTTCCATTGTAAGCCAGCGGCGATAGGCCTGAAGACGCCATTCCAGCATCCAGTCCGGCTCGTTCTTCTTGTGGGAAATGAAACGGATGATGTCCTCGGACAGGCCCTTGGGCGCCTTATCCACCTCAATCATCGTTTCGAAACCGTATTTATACTGATCGACGTCGATCTCGGCGACCTGATCGACGGTTTCCTTAACGGCAACCATATGTTCACTCCACTCATGACCGGGTTCAAGGCCCGGCGGTTTAACGTGTACCAAAGCGGCTATACCGCCTTATGTAGTCAAGGCAAACGGGATTTGCACCCCGTTTCGCTTGCGTTTTGTCAAATCTTCAGGCGGCGGCGCCCGTTTGTTTGCGGCGCCCGGCAATTTTCGCGAATGCCGCAATCGCCCGGTCGATATCGGCGTCGGTCGTATCCCATCCCAGCGAGATACGCAGCGCGCCGAGACGCGGGTCGCGCCCCATCGCCTTCAGCACATGGCTTTCGCCGACCTTGCCGGACGAACAGGCGGAGCCTGCCGAAAGCGCGATGCCCTCCAGGTCAAAGGCAATCTGCCCGGTTTCCGCCTTCTGCCCCGGAAGCGTGAAGGCCGTGGTGTTGGGCACGCGTTCTCCGCCTTCGCCATAAATAACGACGTCCGGCGCGGCGACCCGCATGCCGGCCTCCAGCCGGTCGCGAAGCGCGGCAATCCTCGCATTGCGCGCATCGAGACCTTCAACGGCAAAGGCCGCGGCTGCGCCGAATCCCAGAATGCCGGGAATGTTTTCCGTGCCCGAACGGTGCCCCTTCTCATGCCCGCCGCCGCGGATGAGCGGAGAAGGCATCAGCGTTTCGCCGCGGGAGACAAGCGCGCCGACGCCTTTCGGTCCGCCGATCTTGTGGGCCGAGAGGATCAGGAAATCGGCACCCAGGGCCTCGAGCGAAATCGGAAGACGGCCGACCGCCTGAACGGCGTCGACCACCAGAAGGCCGCCATGGGCATGAACGATCCTCGCCGCGTCGGCAACCGGCTGAAGAATGCCGGTCTCGCTGTTTGCCAGCATGATCGCGACCATCGGCAGGCCCGCATCGGCATCATGTTCGCCAAGCAGGTCTTCCAGCGCATCCAGCCTGACGACGCCATCCGCGCCAACGGGAATCTCGCGGCGCATGTCCGCCGGAAAGCGGCCGCCCTCATGGACAGCCGGATGCTCAATCGCCGAGACATAAAGACCGCCAAGCCGAACCGGACTGCGCCCCATGCGGAAATCCGGCGTCAGAACGGTATTCGCTGCTTCGGTTGCGCCCGAGGTGAACACCACATGGGCGGGATCGGCGGCGACCAGTCCGGCCACCTGGCGGCGGGCCTTCTCCACCGCCGCGCGGGCCGCGCGGCCCTCCTGATGCACGGAGGACGGATTGCCGGCAAGCTCCAGCCCCTCGAGCAGCGCGGCGCGGGCTTCCGGCAGAAGCTTCGCGGTCGCATTCCAGTCGAGATAGATCCTGTCGGTGCCCATATCGTCCCTAATTCGGCAGGCGATGACGGCCTGCGACGCATTTTCCTTGAAATCCTTACGCGGCTTGCCCTATTTGAGCCCAGCACGAGATGACTTCTATTTTCGAACCATTCTAAACTGCTTGTAGGAAAGCTGAGCCAATTAGTCAAGTCAACGCGACTTGCGCAAGCAGTCTTGAAAGTTTGAACCGATTTTTCCGGAGAGCCAATGCCTGAAGTGATTTTCAACGGTCCGGCCGGTCGCCTTGAAGGCCGCTACCAGCCGTCCAAGGAGAAGAACGCCCCGATCGCCATCGTCCTGCACCCGCATCCGCGGTTCGGAGGGACGATGAACAACCCGATCGTCTACGAGCTCTTCTACATGTTCCAGAAGCGCGGCTTCACCACACTGCGCTTCAATTTCCGCGGCATCGGCCGCAGCCAGGGCGAATTCGACCACGGCTCGGGCGAGCTTTCGGACGCGGCCGCAGCGCTTGACTGGGTGCAGAGCCTGCATCCCGATTCGAAGACCTGCTGGGTCGCCGGCTATTCCTTCGGCTCGTGGATCGGCATGCAGCTT
>NZ_CFHTCS010000359.1:0-4341 GCF_984369615.1 Martelella sp.
ATTCCACCGGGCCGAGTTTCCGAATGTCAGCGAGGCCGGCATCACCGTCCTCGACACGGTCTACAACGTCAATTTCGATCTCGACAACCGCAAGCTTTCATCCGTCTATCTCGGACGCGGGCTCGGCGATTGCGGCCTGGCGCATTACTGGAGCCTCGAGGAGCAGGCGACGGGCAACCCGCTCGTACTCACCCATGAGCGCGCCAAGAGCGCCTGCGACGGCAAGGATGTCGGCGCCGCCAACTGGCCGGTGACCTGGCAGACGACGCTCGGGCGGCACGGAGATGCGGCGGACAAGGCCAACAAGGCCAACAAGGCCAACAAGGCCAACAAGGCCGATAACGCCGGCAACGCCTCCGAGGCGAAATAGAGCATCGGGCAAAAAAGTGGTTACCGGTTTTTCGATAACCCGATGCGCCTAAAAAAAGAGATGGATCATCGGACGGTTCAGACTAACCGCCCGATGATCCAGCATCGTCGTTCAGGGACGGTAGACCCGGAGCAACTGCCCGTTCGCCTCGTCGGTCGTCAGCAGCACCGCGCCGTCGGGGGCGATCTTCACGTCGCGCAGCCGGCCGAAGCGGTCTTCGAACAGACGGTGTTCCGCCGTCGGCTCGCCGTTGTCGTCAAGCACGACATGGGCGAGCAGCCGGTCCTTCAGCGCGGTGACGAGGAAGTCGCCGTCCCATTCGGGAAACATCTCGCCGCGATAGACGGCGATGGCGCCGGGCGCGATCGAGGGGTCCCAGTAATAGAGCGGCTGTTCCAGCCCTTCCGCATGGGTGCCCCGGCCAATCTCGGCCCCGGAATAATGCACGCCGTAGGAGATTTCCGGCCAGCCGTAATTGGCGCCGGCCTCGGGGATGTTGATCTCGTCGCCGCCGCGCGCGCCGTGCTCCACCGTATAGAGAATGCCGGTCGCGGGGTCGATGGTTATTCCCTGCGGATTGCGGTGGCCGATGGACCAGGTTTCGGCAGACGCGCCGCTTTCTCCGGCATAGGGGTTATCGTCCGGCACGCTGCCATCGGGGCGGATGCGCAGGATCGAGCCCGCATGGTCGCCGGCGTCCTGGGCGCGGTTGCGCTCGCCGCGGTCGCCGATCCCGAAATAGAGGTTGCCGTCTTCGTCAATGGCAATGCGGGAGCCGAAATGGCGGTTGGTGCCGGTAAACCGGTTCATGGCGAAAATCCGCTCGACCGTACCGAGTTGCGCTGCCGCGCGATCAAGGGTCGCGCGGAACACCGCGGTGCCCTGACCGCCTTCGCCGGAGATCGAAGCGGTGAAGTAGATCACGCGATTGTCGGCAAAATCCGGATCGAGCGCCACGTCGAGCAATCCGCCCTGACCTGCCGCGTAGACCTCCGGCAGGCCCGAGACTTCGCGTATGCCGCCCTCGGCATCGATGAGGTTCAGCCGGCCGGGCCGTTCGCTCACCACGAAGCCGCCGTCGTCAAAGGGTTCGACGGACCAGGGATGGGCAAGGCCCGAGGCGATCTCCTCAACGGCAAGCGGCGGCGTTTGGGCGCGTGCGGGCTGGGCCTGCGCCAGGGCTGCGGCAACGGCAACGAGCGCGACGGTCTTCGGAAAGGCAAAGGTCACGGGCGGCCTCCTCTGGCATGAGATGCGAACATCGTCCTCGCCATTGAGCTAGGCGCGATCCGGCGCCCGGCAAGGGGCTGGCATCACACAAGATTGTGAGTCGAAGAAGACCGGAAGACGCCGGCCCCTGTTGGAACCGAACTGCCGCGGCAGGATCAGGAGGGGAAATGGCGCGCCCGACAGGATTCGAACCTGTGACCTTTGGAATCGGAATCCAACACTCTATCCAGCTGAGCTACGGGCGCCCTTGCGTTCCCGCCTGGCGGGTTCGCATTGCCGCGTTGTTTAGCGCAGCTTTGGGCGCGCATCAATCGCAAAAAAGACAAAACGCTCGGAAAGGCCGCAGGCCCGTGCATTCGGCGGTGCGCAGGCGGCCGGAGAGCTATAGACCAAAGTAGAAGTAAGCGCTTGCTAACCTGAAGTGTCTGCCGTGAAAAAGTCATTTACGCCAGAATGTTAATGTCCATCCCGGTCGACATATAGCAGAATTGGTATATCTGCTTCGGCGTTCTCAATTTGACACCCCACGCCCCTTGCACGAGGTTCGAAACGCGATCTGCGACCCGCTCACGGCTTCGTTTCAGCCCGCCGGGAGGGCGGAAGACGCCGGGTGGTGCGCCCGGTGCGGGGGCAGACGAAACGCACGTTTCGTGAATTGGGAGAGAGAGATGAAACTCGTAGTATCTGCATTCGCCATTGCGGCAATGGCGGTGACATCCTTTGCCGTGCCGGCCTTTGCGCAGGACAAGGGCACGATCGGCATCGCCATGCCGACGAAATCGTCCGCCCGCTGGATTTCCGACGGCGAATCCATGGTCCGGCAGTTCAACGAAGCCGGTTACGCCACCGACCTTCAATATGCCGAGGACAATATTCCCAACCAGCTGTCGCAGATCGAGAACATGATCACCAAGGGCGTCGATGCCCTGGTCATCGCCTCGATCGATGGCACGACGCTGTCCAACGCGCTCGCCAATGCGGCGGCCGCCGGCATTCCCGTCGTCGCCTATGACCGCCTGATCCGGGAGAGCGGCGACGTCGACTATTACGCCACCTTCGACAACTTCCAGGTCGGCGTCCAGCAGGGCTCCAGCCTCGTCAAGGGCCTTGAGGAGCGTTTCCCGGACGAAGAGGTCTGGAATGTCGAACTGTTTGGCGGCTCGCCGGACGACAACAACGCCTATTACTTCTATGACGGCGCCATGTCGGTGCTGCAGCCGATGATCGATGACGGCAAGATCGACATCGTTTCCGGGCAGATGGGCATGAACCAGGTCGGCACGCTGCGCTGGGACGGCGCCGTTGCCCAGGCGCGCATGGATAATCTTCTGTCGGCAAACTATACCGACGAGACCATCCACGGCGTCCTGTCTCCCTATGACGGTCTTTCCATCGGCATCCTGTCTTCGCTCAAGGGCGTCGGCTACGGCTCCGGTGACCAGAAGATGCCGATCGTGACCGGCCAGGACGCCGAACTGCCCTCGATCAAGTCGATCAATATGGGCGAGCAGTACTCCACCGTTTTCAAGGACACCCGCGAGCTCGCCCGCGTCACCGTCGGCATGGTCGAGGCGCTGCTTGAAGGCGGCGAGCCGGAGATCAACGACACCAAGACCTATGACAACGGCGTGAAGGTCGTGCCCTCCTATTTGCTCGCGCCGGTTGCCGTCGACGGTTCGAACTGGGAGGAAATCCTGGTCGACCAGAGCGGCTACTACACGCTCGAGCAGATCAAGCAGTAAATCCGGACATGAAAGAAAAGGCGGGGCGCGGGCTCCGCCTTTTTCTGGTTTCCGCGGCCGTTTGCTGCTAGTTTCCGGTCGAAGCGCAAATGTGCAGGCGCAGCATGCCGGAGATTACTGATTTAAGTACGGTCTAAAGAGAAAAATAACGACAAATGACAGTATATGACGTTTGTCAAAAGAATATGTTTTGCAGCGCACAAAGTGTTTTCAATCGAATAAATTGATTTGACTAACGTGCCTCAAGATGTATCGTCACCCCCGTCCGCGATGGCCGAAACCGGCAAGTGCCGGGTGCCTTGCGGAAGGAGCCGGAAGGACGCTGAAAAGCGTTTCGACCGATGGCATTACGTTTCAAGTCGAGGTCGTGGCCGGAAGCCTTCGACCTCCAAATGGGAGAGAGACATGAAAAGCGTTATCTCGATGCTTGCTGCCGCAAGCGTGGCCGTGGCGGCGCTTGCGGCGCCGGCGATCGCGGCCGACAAGGGCTATGTCGGCATCGCCATGCCGACCAAGGGCCTTGACCGCTGGAACAAGGACGGCGCGTCCATGGTCGAGCAGTTCGAGGCCGCCGGCTACAAGACCGACCTGCAATATGCCGAAAACGAAATTCCCCAGCAGCTGTCGCAGATCGAAAACATGATCACCAAGGGCGTCACCGTTCTGGTGATCGCGGCGATCGACGGCGGCTCGCTCACCGGGCCGCTTGCCAATGCGGCGGCCGCCGACATTCCGGTGATCGCCTATGACCGGCTGATCCTCAACACGCCGGATGTCGATTATTACGCAACCTTCGACAACTACAAGGTCGGCGTCTTGCAGGGTAACAGCCTCGTGGAAGGCCTGAAGGAGCGCTTCCCCGACACAAAACCCTGGAATGTCGAGCTTTTCGGCGGTTCGCCGGATGATAACAACGCCTATTTCTTCTATAACGGCGCGATGTCCGTGCTTCAGCCGCTGATCGATTCCGGCGATATCGTGATCCCGTCGGGCCAGATG
>NZ_CFHTCS010000360.1:0-4332 GCF_984369615.1 Martelella sp.
CCTTCGACCGGCGCGCCGCGAAACAGGATGTCGCCGCTGTCCGGCTTTTCAAGCCCGGCGAGCATCGACATCAGCGTCGTCTTGCCCGCGCCGGAAAAGCCGAGGATGGCGATGAATTCGCCTTCCTGCACATCGAGCGAGATATCGGAAAGGACCGGATTGCGCCTGACGCCTTCGCCAAAGCCTTTTTCGACATTGTTCAGTTGAAGAATGGGTTTCATCATGCCCTCCTTACCGGTTCGCCGAATAGGTGAAGGCGGTCTGCAGCGCGAACATCACCCGGTCGAGGAAGAAGCCGATCAGGCCGATGGTGATCACCGCGACCATGATGCGGGCGAGCGAATCCGAGGACCCGTTCTGGAACTCGTCCCAGACGAATTTGCCGAGGCCGGGGTTCTGCGCCAGCATTTCCGCGGCGATCAGCACCATCCAGCCCACGCCGAGCGAAAGCCGCATGCCGGTGAAGATCAGCGGCAGCGAGGACGGCAGGACCAGCTTGCGGATCGTCGTCCAGGTGGAAAGCTGCAGCACCTTGCCGACATTGACGAGATCGCGGTCGATCGAGGCGACGCCGAGCGCGGTATTGATGATCGTCGGCCAGATGGAACAGAGCGTCACCGTGATCGCCGAGATCACCATCGACTTTGGCAGAAGGTCGTTCTGGCTTTCATAAAGCGCCGCCACCACCATGGTCACGATCGGCAGCCAGGCGAGCGGCGAGACCGGCTTGAACAGCTGGATCAGCGGATTGATAGCGCCCTCGAAGGTCTTCGACAGACCGCAGGCGATGCCGACCGGAACGGCAATCACCGTGCCGATGAAAAAGCCGAGCGCGACCGTCAGCAGCGAGGTCCAGATCTGGTCCAGATAGGTCGGCTTGCCGGTATAGGGCCGCACTTTCACACGGTCGGCATAGCCTTCGGCGATCAACATCTGGTTGCGCTCATCCTGCCGGGCGTAAAATTCCTCGGCCTTCTGGCGCTCGGCGAAATGGTCGTCCATCAGCACCTCGGCCTGCTGGAACACCGCCGCCGGGCCGGGGATCGCGCCGAGCGAGGTATGGACCTTCGGCGCCAGAAATGCCCAGGCCGCCAGAAAAGCAAGGATGCCGATCAGAGGAACGAGCAGCATCTGTTTCAGGTCCGCCCATTGCTCGGACGGGGTATCGCCGGCGGCCAGCTTCAGGAGCGGCACGACGAAGCCGAGGCCGAAGGGGGCGAGCACCTTGCCCGACCGGTTGATCCGCGCGATGCGCCGTTCGCGGCGGGCGGCGATTTCGGGGTCCATCATGTCTGTGGCAATGGTCATAGCGTCTGAGCCTTCCTTGTCCGTGCTGGTGTCAATCGCGCTCAGCGTCCGGCAATCTTGTTGCCGTCGATCATCTCATCGCCCTTGAGCCCGATGGGAAAGCTTTCGAGATAGGCGTTCGGATGGCGGCCGTCATAGGTCACGCCGTCGATGAACTCGTTTGTCGCGGGCTTGTAGCCGTCGGTGTCGAATGGGAAATCCGCCTCCGTGGCATGGCCCTCGTCAATGAGCTGACGGGCGGCCTCCAGATAGATATCCGGCAGATAGACCGAGCGTGCGACCTCGTCATACCAGCCGTCTTCCTGCGGCTCGGCGATCTGGCCCCAGCGGCGCATCTGGGTGAGGTACCAGACGGCATCGGAATAATAGGGATAGGTGGCGTAGTGGCGGAAGAAGACGTTGAAGTCCGCAGCCGGGCGCGTGTCGCCCTTTTCATATTCGAAGGTGCCGGTCATCGAATTGGCGATCACCTCGGCATCGGCGCCAACATATTCCGGTCGCGAGAGGATCTCGACCGCCTCTTCGCGGTTGGCATTGTCGTTCTCGTCCAGCCACATGGCCGCGCGGATCAGCGCCTTGGTCAGCCCCAGCGTCGTCTGCGGGTATTTCTGCGTGAATTCCTCGGTCAGGCCGAAGACCTTCTCCGGGTTGTTCTTCCAGATGTCGTAATCGGTGACCACCGGTACGCCGATGCCCTTGAACACGGCCGCCTGGTTCCAGGGTTCGCCGACGCAGTAACCGTCGATCGTTCCGGCTTCCATCGTCGCCGGCATCTGCGGCGGCGGTGTTACCGACAAAAGCGCATCGGCCTGAATCTGGCCGGAAATATCGCCCGGCGCATAATAGCCGGGATTGATGCCGCCGGCCGCCAGCCAGTAGCGCAGTTCGTAATTATGGGTGGAGACCGGGAAGACCATGCCCATCTTGAACGGCTTGCCCTCGGCCTTGTAGGCCTCGACCACCGGCTTCAGCGCATCGGCCTTGATCGGATGCTCCGGCTTGCCATCCGGGCCGACAGGAATATTCTCCTTCATCCGGTCCCAGACCGCATTCGACACGGTGATCGCATTGCCGTTGAGATCCATCGAGAACGGCGTGACGATATGCGCCTCGGTGCCATAGCCGATGGTGGCCGCCAGCGGCTGGCCGGCCAGCATGTGGGCACCGTCGAGTTCGCCGGTGATCACCCGGTCGAGCAGCACCTTCCAGTTCGCCTGCGCTTCCAGCGTGACATAAAGCCCCTCATCCTCGAAGAAGTGCATCTCCTTGGCGATTGCCAGCGGCGCCATGTCCGTCAGCTTGATGAAGCCGATGGTCAGCTCGTCCTTTTCGGGAAACAGCATTTCGGCATGGGCGGCCGTCGCCGCGAAGGTCAGCGAACAGAGCATGGTGGCAGAGCAAAGGAAATGGCGCATGGCGTTCTCCTGATGGATGGGGAAGATCGAAAAAACGAAAAAAGCCGCCTAACGGTCATCGGGCCAGTTGTGGCGCGAATGCGTTGGCGGCGTTGCCTGGCACCCTCCATTGGGCGCCGAATTCTTGAGACTTATGGAAACACACAATGTCGCATCAGACAAGCGGCATCGGCGGATTTTTGCATAAAAAATGTATTCAGAAAGAGTTTGCCTTCATTTTATGCAGTTGCATCCGAGAAGCGCACAAAATACGGGCTTGGTTCCGCTTCTTGACAGACCTATCCCTTCTACGGACGTCATCCTCGGGCTTGTCCCGAGGATCAAACCACAGTACCGCACGAGCGGCGTTGGCGTTTCGTAATGGACTGCATTCAAACAGGCTTTTCATCCGACACGCCTGTCGCATTGAGACGTGCTTAGATGCTCGGGACAGGCCCGAGCATGACGCAGGAGAGCGGAGCGGGCTTTAACAAAATAGGGGCTCAGACGGCCGCCTTCTGCTGTTCGATATAAGCGCCCACCTGATCGGGATCGAAGGTCTGCCCGTCGAAAAAGCCGTCGGGACCGAGGATGAGGCCGCCGGCGCTCGCACCCACCGGCGTCGGCGCCTTGAGCGCACCCTCGACCTTGAGGCTCGCGCCCGGCAGCGGCGTGTGCAGCGGCTGCAGCGCCTTGCGGTAGATATCCGGCCGGTAGCTCATTTTCGCGATCTCGGCGTTTTCGGCGGAGTGATCGCAAAGCCCCCAGCGCACGATCTGGCTGTAGAACCACAGCGCATGGCTCTGCCACGGGAAGGTCGCGGCCTTGGCGGAGGTCAGGAAGAAATCCTCGACCGTGGTTTGCGCCTTGTCGCTGATCGCCAGCGTTCCGGAGAACAGCGGCTCGAGCATCGCCCGGTCGACATCGAGATGGCCCGGCTCGGCGAGGATCGCGGCCAGTTCCGGGTGGTTTTCCGGCGCGGCCGCCCATTGCGAGGCCCGGTAGAGCCCGCGCAGCAGCGCTGCCACGGTCTCCTCGTTGGCATCCACGAAATCGGCCGGCAGCGCCAGCACCTTTTCCGGGCTGGAGCGCCAGATCTTCGCCTTCACGGTGACGATCCGCGCCGCCCCGCGCCGCGCGGCAATCGTGTTCCACGGCTCGCCGGCGCAATAGCCGTCGATCCGCCCGGCTTCCACCGCATCCGGCATGAACGGCGGCGGCAGCACCACGATCTCGATATCGCGGTCGGGATCGATGCCATTGGCGGCAAGCCAGTAGCGCAGTTCGAGATTGTGCCCGGAAAACACGTAGACGACACCGAAGCGCAGCGGCGGCAGGCCCTCAGCTCTTCTCACCGCAATCACCCGTTTCAGCGCCGCACCCGCTTTGGCCGGGTCAAGATCGCTCTCATCGCCCTCCGCTTCCATCGCAGCACCAAGCGCCGCCGACACCGTCACCGCATTGCCGCCGAGCCCGAGCGCGATCGGCGCCACCAGTTTCGGCGCCAGCGGAAACAGGCCGAGATTGGCGGCAATCGGCATCGGCGCCAGCACATGGGCGGCCTGCAGGCTGCCGACCGCCAGCCGGTCGCGGATCGCGCTCCACGAGGTTTCCCGGGTGAGGCGCACCT
>NZ_CFHTCS010000361.1:0-4310 GCF_984369615.1 Martelella sp.
TCGCCTCCTGCATGGCGGCGATCACGGTGGGACACTGGCCCATGCCGAGATAATCATTCGAACACCAGACCGTGACCGGCGAAGCCGCGCCGTCCTTGAAGCGGGACGCACGGGGGAATTCACCGCGATGCCGTTTCAGTTCCGCGAAGACGCGGTAACGGCCTTCTTCATGCAGTCCCGCAAGTTCGCTTTTGAAAAATGCTTCGAAATCCATCGTTCAGGTGCTCCACCGCCAAGCCGTTTGTTTTCCGCAAGGATTTGACGAAGTTTGCGCAACGTCAAGCCGCAAAGCCCCGGAATTGACCCGGGTGCGGCAATAGGCCCTTCGTTTGAATTATTCCAAACTGCTTCTACACGCAACCGTTCGGGGCAAATCTTGATCAAGGTCAAGTGATCGACATTATCCGGCAGGCTTCTGACATTCGCTCCGGCGGCGGGAACAAATCCCTGCACCGACACATTAATCCGCTACCCCGGAAATATCCGGCTGCGGCGGAAAGGCGCTTTTTTGCTTCCCGCATCGGCGCTATTCGGATATGTATTTTCAGAAGCGGCCGGTCGAACGGTCGCGACAAGGAGAGCGGCGGCGGGCACGGCACCCCGGGGAGCGTCCGGTCGTAGCGCGACCAAATGGTGATGAGGGAATCATGAACAAAGTAATCGCAGGACTTCTGATCAGTGTGTTTTCGGTTGCGGCCACGGCCTGCACCCCCACGCAGGAAGGCGCGGCCATCGGCGCCGGCAGCGGCGCGCTGATCGGCACGGCCATTGACGGCGGCGGCCTCGGCGGCGCGCTTCTCGGCGGCGCCATCGGCGCGGGCGCGGGCGCGCTCGTCGGTCGTGCTGTCGAAAACCAGCCGGGCAAATGCTACTACCGTGACCGCTATGGCCGCGAATATGTGGACGACTGCCCGCGGTAAGGCACCATGCGCGTGACCGTCTGCGACTGCGGAGACGGTCACCGCTTTCTTGTGAGCCGTGCCCGAAGGCAGCGGCAATGCGGCTTATCCCGATATCCGGCCGACAATCGCGCTTCCGAAAGGTTCGGTTAACGCTGTTGCCGGCTTTTGGATTTTGACGGGATGCACGGCCTGCTCCCGTGCTACCATGCTGACGCGTAAAATCATTCAGCGGATCAGCGGCATCGTATAGAGTACACCATGATCACCCGTCCCAACCGGCGAAATTCCGGCACCCGCGCCTCTCTGAAGGCCGGGCTCTTGCTGTCCGCGGCAATGCTCGCCGTGGCGCTGTCGGGCGTCGGCGAGGCGCGCGCCTTTTCCCTTTTTGGCGTTCACCTTTGGGGCGAGCGCGAGGAAGAGATCGATAACGTTCAGGATCCGGTGCGCTATCATGTGACCTTCTCCGTCACCGGCGGCGATGACGGGCTGGAGCGCTTCCTGCGCAACCGCTCGGAGCTCGTCAATGGAGAGAACCAGCCGGTCGACGGCGATCTCGGTCTTCTCGTCAAGGCGCGGGACGATCTGCAGATCCTCGTCGGTTCGCTGTTCGAGCGGGCCTATTACGGCGGGCTGGTGAACATCAGCATCGAGGGCCAGAACATCGAGGACATTGTCGGCCTGCCGAATTTCGACCGCGTCAACCCGGTGCCCGTCACGGTGAACATCGAGGCGGGACCGCGCTTCACCTTCGCCAACATCGACATCAAGGATGCGCCGCCGGATTTCGATCCCGCAAAGCTCGGCCTCGTCATCGGAACGCCGGCCTATTCGACGACCATTCTGTCGGCGGCGCAGGACATCGTCTCAAAACTCAAGGATGACGGTCACCCCTTCGCCAGGATCACCAAGCGCGAGGTCATCGCCAACCATGAGAACGCGACCATCAACGTTTTGATCGACGCCGAGGCCGGACCGAAAGCCGATCTCGGGCCGATCGCGATCAAGGGGGCGGATGCGGTGGACCCCGAGTTCATCCGCACCTATTCGCGGCTCAAGGCCGGCGAACCCTATTCGCCGCAGGAACTCACCGATGCGGCGAACCGGTTGCGCACCCTGAAAACCTTCGATTCCGTCGTCATCAACACCGGAGATACGCTTGACGAAAACGGCCAGTTGCCGACGACCATAACCGTCAAGGACGGCAAGTTCCGCTATTTCGGCTTCGGCGCGACGGTCTCCTCGATCGACGGCCTGGGACTTGAAGGCTACTGGGGCCACCGCAACCTTTTCGGCCATGCGGAAGGGCTGAGGCTGGAGGCCGGCGTCTCGCGGATCGGCGTGACAGACACGCTCGATTCGCTCGATTATGCCGGCGGCATAACCTTTACCAGGCCCGGTCTGTTCCACCCGTCCGGCATGTTCACCGCAAGCCTTGCCGCCGGCACGGAAAACCCCGATCCCTACAACGCCAAGACGGTGGCGGGGTCTGTCACCTACAGTTACGAGCAGAACGATTACAACACGATCACGCTCGGCTCAACCACCGAATACTCCCATATCGAGGATGCCTTCGGCACCGAGGATTACCTCACCTTCTCGCTGCCGGTGGGTTTCGACCGCGACACCCGCAATGACGCGCTCAACCCGACAGAGGGGATCTATCTGGTCACCACCGCCGAGCCGGCCTATGATTTTCTCAACGGCACGGTCTATTCCTCCTTCGACGCCGTCGGATCGACCTATTTTTCCGCCGGCGAGGATGACCGCTTCACGCTTGCCGCCCGGCTCGGCGCGGGTACGATCGTCGGCGGCGACAGCCTTGAAGACATCCCCGCCAACCAGCGCTTTTACGCAGGCGGCGGCGGCAGCGTGCGCGGCTATGCCTACAAGTCGATCTCGCCGCGCAATGCCAATGGCGATGAGACCGGAGGACGTTCCTATGTCGAGGCAACGCTCGAGGCGCGAATCGGCATTACCGAAAACATCCAGGTCGTGCCTTTCATCGATGCCGCGGATGTTTCCGCCGACAATTTCCCCGATTTCAGCGACATCCGCGCCGGGGCCGGCGTCGGCGTGCGTTACCTGACCGGCTTCGGTCCGATCCGCCTCGACGTTGCCCTGCCGCTTGACCGCTACCCTGGCGGCGACAGATTCGGCATCTATGCGGGGATCGGCCAGAGCTTCTGATCCGCCGTCTCGGATGCTGCACGCAAATGTGCAGGTCGGCGACGCTTTAGGCGCTGTATTCGTCCCCTTCCATCGCGTATAGACTGCCCCAGATTATGAATTGGCATGAGCAAGGGAAACCGCCAGACGATGAGAACAGTGACGGCAACGCTTCGATTTCTGACCAGGCTGGTCGCAGGCCTCATCGCCGGCGTGCTCCTGATCGCGCTTGCCGCCGTCATTCTGGTGGGCTTTACCGGTTTCGGCGCCAATTTCGCCGTCCAGCAGGTGACGAAGCGGATCGCCTCGCCCGATTTCGCCGTGCATGTGGGAAGGGTCAGCGCGCCGCTGACCGGCCATTTCACCGTCGAATCCGTTTCGGTTTCGGATATCAACGGGCCTTATGCGACAGTCGAGGATGTCGTACTCGACTGGTCGCCGCTCGCCCTTTTCAGCGGCCGGTTCAAGGCCGGGAACCTCTCCGCGCAGTCGGTAACGCTTGAGCGCCTGCCGGTCGCCTCCGACGCCGCGCCGAAGGAGAAGAGCCAGGGCGGCGGCTTCTTGTTGCCGATCGGGGTCGAGATCGACCGGTTCGACTTCCCTCAGATCGATATCGCCGCCCCCGTGCTCGGCGAGGACTACCCGCTTTCGGCAGAAGGCAGCGTTGCCGCGCTTGCCGATACGATTTCGGCATCGCTCAACGCCAAGCACCGGGCCCGCCCCGAAACCTATGTGCGTGCGGATCTTGCCTATGCGCCGGGTGAGAACCGTCTCGATCTCGAAGCGGAGGTGAACGAGCCGGAAGGCGGCATCGTCGCGACGCTGATGCAACTGCCCGGCGCGCCGGCGCTCAATATCGCGGTTGACGGCGACGGCCCGCTTTCGGACTGGCAGGGAAAGGTGACGGCGGAACTTTCCGGCGCGGCGCTCGGCGAGATCGATATCCGCCACCAGCTCGACGATGCCGGCGAACGGACCGTCACGGTTTCCGGCAGCGGCCAGTTCGCGCCGCTCACGCCCGAGGCTTTCGCAAGCCTGGTCGAGGGCACGACCCGACTCGACCTCGCAGTCACGCTCTCCCCGTCCGGCCGGATCGCCATCTCGAAAGGCAATGTCACCACCGGCAGCTTCGCGCTTGTCGCCTCCGGCGCCTGGGGTTGGCGCCTGTGTGGCGAGCGTGCGGCACCGTTGGGTGCAATGATGGAGAGTCTTCAGTGGATTCTCTGAGTCGGAAAGAAAATA
>NZ_CFHTCS010000362.1:0-4310 GCF_984369615.1 Martelella sp.
CACGGGGAGAGGGGGAGCGTGGGGCATGCCCTGGGTTTTCGACAAGCACCATCGTCAAACGCGAAGCGTCACCCCTTCTCCCCTGAGGGGAGAAGGTGGCCGAAGGCCGGATGAGGGGGGCTCATGCAAAGCACACGCACCCAGTTCGCACGCTCCCTGCGTCGCAATGAAACGGATGCCGAGAAGGTGCTTTGGCGCGAGATCAGGAACCGCAACCTCAACGGCGTTAAGTTCGTGCGGCAATATCCGATCGGCCGATACATCACTGATTTCGCCTGCCGGGAAAAAGGGCTTGTGATTGAGTTGGACGGCGCGCAGCATGCAGAAAATGAATATGACATAGAGCGAACGCGATATCTGAACGCACAAGGATTTTCCGTCATCCGCTTCTGGAATGATGAAATACTCAAGGAGCGACAAGACGTGCTTGAAACAATCGTCGCCATTCTCGAAAATCGCCTGACTGAGGCCTGCAACACCACGCGCTACTCGCCCGCCACGGAGCAAGTCCAATGAAGTCCAGCCAAAAGCCCACGCTTCGCTCGCGCGGCTTCATCGGCGCGAAACCTGCCTCGACCGTCAGCGGCGGGACGGCGGTCGTGCAGGCGACCGGCACGGCGACAAAAAGCCGGGGCAGCGTCAGCCCCAACATCGGCGCAGCGCCTTCGGACATGAACGAGAACACCTATCCGCGGGGAAAATACCGGCTGAAATAGAACATCAAAACGAGAAGCGGAAAACCGCCCGTTTGAAAATCAAGGGAACAGCAGAATGAGCACAGTTATCAAGGGCGGCACCATTGTGACCGCCGACCTCACCTACAAGTCCGATGTGAAGATCGAGGACGGTCGGATCATCGAGATCGGCCCCGGTCTTTCCGGCGACGAGACGCTGGATGCCACCGGCTGTTTCGTCATGCCCGGCGGCATCGATCCGCATGTGCATCTGCAGATGCCGTTCATGGGCACCTATTCCTCCGATGACTTTGCCAGCGGCACGCGCGCGGCCGTTGCCGGCGGCACCACCATGGTCGTCGATTTCTGCCTGCCCGATCCCGGCCAGTCGCTGTTCGATGCGATCAAGCGCTGGGATAACAAGTCGACGAGTGCGGCCTGCGACTATTCCTTCCACATGGCCATCACCTGGTGGGACAAACAGGTGTTTGACGAGATGGAAGCGGTCGTCAAGGAGCACGGCATCAACACCTTCAAGCATTTCATGGCCTATAAGGGCGCGCTGATGGTGAATGACGACGAGATGTTCGCCTCCTTCCAGCGCTGTGCGGAACTTGGCGCCATGCCGCTGGTCCATGCCGAAAACGGCGATGTCGTTGCCAGCATGCAGGCGAAACTGATGGCGGAAGGCAATAATGGCCCAGAAGGCCATGCCTATTCGCGCCCGCCGGAAGTGGAAGGCGAGGCCACCAACCGCGCCATCATGATTGCCGATATGGCCGGCGTGCCGCTTTACGTCGTTCACACCTCCTGCGAGCAGAGCCACGAGGCGATCCGCCGCGCCAAGCAGAAGGGCATGCGGGTTTATGGCGAACCGCTGATCCAGCATCTCATGCTCGACGAAAGCGAATATTTCGACAAGGACTGGGACCATTCCGCACGTCGGGTGATGTCGCCGCCCTTCCGCAACAAGAGCCACCAGGATTCGCTGTGGGCCGGCCTGCAGTCGGGCACGCTCTCCTGCGTTGCGACCGACCATTGCGCCTTCACCACCGAACAGAAGCGCTACGGCGTCAACGACTTCACCAAGATCCCGAATGGCACGGGCGGTCTGGAAGACCGGCTGCCGCTCCTGTGGACCTATGGCGTGACCACCGGCCGGCTGACCATGAACGAGTTCGTTGCAGTCACCTCCACAAACATCGCCAAAATCCTCAACATGTACCCGAAGAAGGGCGCGGTTCTGGTCGGCGCCGATGCCGATCTCATCGTCTGGGATCCGACGCTGGAAAAGACCATTACCGCCGAAACCCAGGTTTCCGCCATCGACTATAACGTGTTCGAGGGCAAGCATGTGAAGGGCCTGCCGCGCTTCACGCTGTCGCGCGGCAAGGTCGTGGTCGAGGAATCGACGCTGAAGACCGAGGAAGGACACGGCAGATACGTCAAGCGCGAGCCCTATCCGGCCGTCAGCAAGGCGCTTTCCGCCTGGAAGGACCTCGTTGCCCCGCGTAAGATAGAGCGCGCCGGCATTCCGCCGTCAGGGGTCTGACACATGGACTGGTCAAGCGTGGCGGCCTTTGCCGCGACCGAATTCCTGTTGTGCCTGTCGCCGGGGCCTGCCGTGCTGCTGGTCGTGGGTCTTTCCATGCGGCAGGGCTTCTGGCGCTCGCAGGCGGCAGCGGCCGGCATTCTGGCGACCAACGCGCTTTATTTCGCGCTGTCGGCCGCCGGCGTCGCCTCGCTGATCCTGATGAGCGCCACGCTCTTCAACGTGGTGAAAATCATCGGTGCGGTCTATCTCGGCTATCTCGGCATCAAGATGATCGCGCCGCTGTTCTCACGCCGGAAAGGTGAAGGCGGTTCGGCCCTGGCTGGTGCGGCAAAACTCAAACGCGCAGCACCCGAAGCCCCTTTCAAGCTGTTCTTCCGCGGCTTCAGCGTGCAGGCGGCGAACCCGAAAAACCTCGCCTTCTTCGTTGCCATCCTGCCGCAATTCGTCAATCCGACGGGCGATGTCGCCATGCAGATGCTCGTGTTCGGCGGCATTTCCGTCCTGCTCGAACTGCCGATCCTGATCATCTATGCGCTCGCCTTTTCCGCCCTTGCCCGGGTGGTGACGGAACGCGTCGTTGCCTGGCTTGAAGCTTCGGCAGGCGGCATTCTGGTGATGCTGGGCGCGGCCCTTGCCCTGCAGAAGAGGGTCTGAGCCGATGAGCGACGACAACACCATCCGCATCGCCGTCGCCCTGATCATCAACGAGAAGGGCGAGATGCTGACCGTGCGCAAGCGCGGCACGGAGGCCTTCATGCAGCCCGGCGGCAAGATCGATGCCGGCGAAACCCCGATCGCGGCGCTGCTGCGCGAACTGGACGAGGAACTGGCGCTGAAACTTGCGCCCGAAGACCTCCGCCCCGAAGGCCGACACAGCGAACGCGCGGCCAACGAACCCGGCATGATCGTTACGGCCGAAGCCTTCTCGACCTTTGGCGCGCCGGACGTCGCCCCCCGGGCCGAGATCGCCGAATATCGCTGGCTGCCGCTCTTTGGCGACATCGATGTCAAGCGCGCGGCGCTCAGCGAACATCATCTCTTCCCCATAGCGCGCAAGCGATTTGCCGAACTGGAGAGCGCGGAATGAACGACAAGGCGCCCCTTTCCGTCGTCTCGGCGAAGGATCTCTGTCTCACCTTTCAGACCAATGACGGCCCGGTCCACGCCCTGAAGGATGTCAATCTGGACGTGAAGAAGGGCGATTTCGTCTCCTTCATCGGCCCGTCCGGCTGCGGCAAGACAACGTTCCTGCGGGTTATCGCCGATCTGGAGAAGAAGACCGCCGGCGAGATCACCGTCAACGGCACGACGCCGGAAAATGCCCGGCTCGACCGCGCCTACGGCTACGTGTTTCAGGCAGCCGCCCTTTACCCCTGGCGCACGATCGAGAAGAACATTGCCCTGCCGCTGGAGATCATGGGCTACACCAGGGCCGACCAGCAGCGCCGCATCGAACGGGTACTGGAGCTGGTGGACCTGGCAGGCTTCGGGAAGAAATTCCCGTGGCAGCTTTCCGGCGGCATGCAGCAGCGCGCCTCGATTGCCCGCGCGCTCGCCTTCGATGCCGACCTTCTGCTGATGGACGAACCCTTCGGCGCGCTCGACGAAATCGTCCGCGACCATCTGAACGAGCAATTGCTGAAGCTCTGGGCGCGAACCGATAAGACCATCTGCTTCGTCACCCACTCCATTCCGGAAGCCGTCTACCTCTCCACCAGGATCGTGGTAATGAGCCCGCGTCCCGGACGGGTGACCGACGTGATCGAGAGCCCGCTGCCGAAGGAGCGCCCGCTCGACATCCGCGAAAGCCCTGAATTTTTAAAGATCGCCCACCGCGTGCGCGAGGGGCTAAGGGCGGGGCATAGTTATGAGTGAGTTGCTTTGCCCTCAATATGGCGGCGGGTGGGGAATGCCCGAACGCGGCCGCAACCTCCAGCCGATCTCCCCCCTTGAGGGGGAGATGCCCCGACAGGGGCAGAGGGGGGTGAACCGCAAACCCGAAACACCGCGCCGATTGGGGAGGCTTTACCCCCCTCTGTCGCTTTCGCGACATCTCCCCCTCAAGGGGGGAGATTGGTGGG
>NZ_CFHTCS010000363.1:0-4292 GCF_984369615.1 Martelella sp.
TCGGGCGGTGGATCCAGCTTGAAGAAGACCCGCAGGTCGTCATAGCCGCCGATCTGTTTGCCGTCGATGAAGGTCTGCGGCGTCGTCTCGACGCCGTGCTCCTCCATGAAGCCGTCGGTTTCCTCCCGCGTTTTCAGGTGATGGTCCTCGACCTCATAGCCCTTGGATTTCAGAAGATGACGCGATTTCAGTCCGTAGGGGCAGATATGGTCGGGCATGACCATGCGGTAGAGCTTTGCTGTCTTTGCCTCAGCCATGGCGACTTTCCTCTCTTTTGGCGAAATCAATGAAAATCCCGCCGATCATGCGAAGCGGCGGGATTGCGAACATGCCGCTCGGGGCAAGCGATCGTCACGATTGGCTGTTGCCGCTCGGGCGCGAGCGGCCGTGGTTCTGCGAGGTGCTGGCGTCGGGCTCCTGGCCGAAATAGGTGCCGCCGAGGTGGCCGCCGGCGCTCGTATGCTCGACCTGGCGCAGCGTGCGTTCCGTTTCCTTATCCTTGTCGATCTTGCTCATGGCAATTTCTCCCTTGTTTCGGACACTCGGTTGGGAAACCGCGTGGCGGGAGGAAATGTTCCGTGTCGAGCGGCAAGGGAGATCCGGCGAAGGCTCGAAGCGTTCAGCCGTGCGCGCGGATCGTGTCGAGAAACTCCGCGCCATAGCGCTGCAGCTTGGTCTTGCCGACGCCCTGGATCTCGAGCATGGCCTCGGCGGAACCCGGTCGATGACTGGCTAGCGCGATCAGCGTCGTATCGGGAAAGATCACATAGGGCGGCACGGCAAGTTCCCTGGCGAGCGCCGTGCGGGTGGCGCGCAGCGCCTCGAACAGGGACTGATCCTGTTCGGAAAGCGCGGCCTTCGCGTCGTTGCGTCTGCGCGTCCCGGTAGAGGCCTTGCCCTTCGGCGCCCGGTCGACCCGGAAGCGCAGCGATAGCTCGTGCCGGAAAACCGCACGCGCGCCGGGTTCCAGCTTCAGCGCGCCAAAGGCCTCGTGATCGACCCGGATCAGCCCCTTGGCAAGCAATTGCCGATAGACCGATTGCCATGTCTTGGGCGCGATATCCTTGCCCGCGCCGAAGACGGGCATGGTCGCGTGGCCGAAGCGCTCCGTGCGCTCGGTCTTGTTGCCCGTCAGAACGTCGATCAGGTGTCCGGCGCCGAAGCGCTCGCCGGTGCGATAGATCGCGGCCATGGCCTTGATCGCGGCTTCCGTGCCGTCCCATGTCTCGACCGGCGACAGGCAGGTGTCGCAATTGCCGCAATTGCCTTCGTGCCGCTCGCCGAAATGGGCAAGGATCGCCTGCCGACGGCAGTCCGCCGTCTCGCAGATGCCGAGCAGGGCATTGAGCTTGGCGCGTTCGACGCGCTTGATCTCATCGGCGGCGGCGGAGCGATCGATCATGCGCCCGCGCTGCGTGACGTCGGCCATGCCGTAGACCATCCAGGCATCGGCCGGAAGACCGTCGCGTCCCGCGCGCCCGGTCTCCTGGTAATAGGCCTCGACGGAGCCCGGCAGGTCGAGATGGGCGACATAGCGGACATCCGGCTTGTCGATGCCCATGCCGAAGGCCACGGTGGCCACGAGGCAAAGCTCGTCCTCCTTCAGGAACGCGTCCTGATTGGCGTCGCGGGCCTCCCGCGTCATGCCCGCGTGATAGGCGAGCGCCCTGATACCCTCGCCATTCAGCCATTCCGCCGTTTCCTCCACCTTGGCGCGCGAGAGGCAGTAGACGATGCCGCTTTCGCCCTTGTGGCGGGAGAGGAAATCAAGAAGCTGGCGGCGCGGCTGGGCCCGCTCGACGATCTCATAGGTGATGTTGGGCCGGTCGAATGAGGTGGTGAACACCGCCGCGTCTCGCAGCGCGAGGCGATCGATGATGTCTTCGCGGGTATGGGGATCGGCCGTTGCCGTCAGAGCCATGCGCGGCACGCCGGGAAAGGCCTCCGCCAGCCTGTCGAGCGCGCGGTATTCCGGACGGAAATCATGACCCCACTGGGAGACGCAATGGGCCTCGTCAATGGCGAAGAGCGCAATCTGAAGGTCGCGCATCATATCCATGAAGCCGCCCGTTGCGACGCGTTCCGGGGTGACGTAGAGAAGGTCGAGCTCGCCACGCGCCAGCGCCCGTCGTGTCACGATGAAATCCTCCTGCGACAGCGAGGAGTTCATCGCAGCTGCCCGGACGCCAAGCTGTTTCAGCGCCTCGACCTGGTCGCGCATCAGCGCGATCAGCGGCGAGATCACCACGCCGACGCCCTGGCGGCAGAGGGCGGGAACCTGATAGCAGAGCGACTTGCCGGCCCCCGTCGGAAACAGAACCACGGCATCGCCGCCTGAGACGACCTGATCGATCACGGCGGCCTGTTTTCCGCGAAATTTCGAGTAGCCGTAGATTTCCTTGAGGACGGCGAGCGGTTCGGCGAGGGTGCAATCGGGCAAGAGCGATTCCTTGAGGTGGCAGAGACCGCCACTATCGCAAATCCCGTCGTCCGGATCGAGCCTGCCGGCGCGTTTTACCGCCGCTGAAATGTGCCTGCATGGGCAATAGCCCGAAACGCCGGGCAGCGTTTCGAGCAGTCCCCATCCTCGAATCTCGCATTGCCTCGGGCTTCGGCAAGACGCTCAGCCCCGGATCTCCGAGACGTAGACCAGGCGCCTCTCGCGCGCCGAGAGATCGGCCGCTTCGGCGATCTCCAGCGCCTTCAGCCCGTCATCGCCGCTCGGCGACATCGCCGCGCCCGATTTCAGGTTTTCCGCGAAACTGCGGATTTCGGCGGCAAAGGCGTCGACATAGCGGGTCATGAAGAAATCATAGATCGGCGGGCGCAGGAAACCTTCGGCCGTCGCCAGCTCGATCGAGGCGGGCCGCAGGTTCTCGGCCGAGACGGCGCCCTTGGAGCCCAGAACCTCGATCCGCTGGTCATAGCCGAATGTGGCGCGGCGCGAATTGGAGATCGTGCACTGACGGCCGGAAACGGTCGTGAGAATGGTCGAGGCGCTGTCGAAATCGCCGATCTTGCCGATCTCCGGATCAATCAGCGCCGAGCCGCTGGCCTGCACGGTCTCGATCTCTTCGCCGAGCAGGAACCGGCTCATGTCGAAATCGTGGATCGTCATGTCCTTGAAGAAGCCGCCGGAGGAAGCGAGGTAGGAGATCGGCGGCGGGGCGGGGTCGCGGGAAACGATGTGCAGCATTTCGGGATTGCCGATCTTGCCGTCGGCGATCGTCTGCTTCAGCGCCTGGAAATTGGGATCGAAGCGGCGGTTGAAGCCGAGCATCAGCCGCGCGCCGGTCTCCGCAACCACGGCAAGGCACTGGCGCGCGCGGGCCGAATCGAGATCGACGGGCTTTTCGCAGAAGATCGCCTTGCTGGCGCGGGCGAATTTCTCGATCAGGTCGGCATGGGTCCCGGTCGGCGTGGCGATGATGACCGCGTCGATATTGTCGTCGGCGGCGATATCGTCAATTGTCGAGACTCCGGTCTCGTAAAGCGCGGCAATCTCGCCGGCGGCTTCAGCATTGGCGTCGGCGATGGCAGCGAGCTTCACGCCCGCTACCGAGGCAACGGCGCGCGCATGCACCCGGCCTATCCGCCCTGCGCCCAAAAGTGCAATAGATACAGTCATATGTCCTCCCGCATTTCCGTATCGGCGAACGATCTTGTGCCGCTTGTGAAAATAGAATAAAAATTCTAAAAACACCAAATGTAGAATATGTCAAGTGCAATAGCGGAGCCGCCCATGCCCAACCGTGAAAGTGATGCGCCCGATACGATCGACGCTTTTTTTGCCCGTCTCGCGGAGCGCTCGCCGGGCTTTCCCAAGCGCCTGAGGCAGTGCGCCGATTTCGTCGCGGCCAATCCGGACCGGGTGGCTGTCTCGACGGTGGCCGAACTCTCGGCGGAAGCCGGCGTTCAGCCTTCCGCCTTCATGCGGTTCTGCCAGGAACTTGGCTTTTCGGGCTTTTCCCAGATGCAGCGTCTGTTCCGGAGCGACTATTCGCGCAAGTGGCCGGATTATGCGACCCGTATCGACTCGCTCAGGAATCACGGTTCCGACAGTCCGGCGGCGCTGCTCGCCGAATTCGTAGAGGTCGGCCGTCTGTCGCTGGAAAACCTGCTGGCCTCGGTCGAGACGGAAGCGCTGAACGAGGCCGTGGCGATGCTGGCAGAGGCCGAGACCATTCACCTCGTCGGTTTCCGCCGCGCTTTCCCGGTGACCTCCTATCTCGCCTATGCCTTCGAGAAGATGGATATTCCAGCCTTGCTTGGGAGCCTTAAGGATGACCAAA
>NZ_CFHTCS010000364.1:0-4284 GCF_984369615.1 Martelella sp.
GCCGACCTGCGGTTCGACGATGGTGTAATGGCGGCCGGTATCGGGGTGCGGACCGCCGATATTGGTGCCGCAGATCGAGGCGAAATTGCCGGCCGGCACGGAACCCGGGAAATGCTCCGCCATCGCCCGCAGCAGCATGTCGAACAGCCGGATCTCGACCTCGGCATAATAGCCAAGCGCGCCGGGCGCCTCGACATGATAGATCGTGCCCGGCTTTGTCACCACCTTGAGCGGCCGGAAGAAACCGCCATTGCCGGGTGCGTCGGCATCGGTGAAATCCTTGAAGGCGAGCTGCACGGCGATCTCCGTGCCCTCGCGCGAGCAGTTGAGCGAGCCGGACTGGGCCGGGTTGTCGGTGAGGTCGACGATGAATTCGTCGGCGGTCACCGTCAGCGTGACCTTGTGGACCACGCCGCTGTCCTGCTCCTCGGCAAAGCTGTAGCTGCCCTGCGGAATGTTCGCGAGCGCTGCCCGGGCCCGGCGTTCGCCGAGGTCCATATAGTCGGTGACGGCGGCCGCAAACGTGTCCGCACCGTATTTCGCGACCAGTTCCAGCACCCGGCGCTCGCCGATGCGAAGACCCGCGATCGCGGCCCACAGATCGCCGTTCAGGTAATCCGGCAGACGGGAATTGACCTTGAGGATGTCGAAAACCGCATGGTTCTCGACGCCCGCAGTGAACAGTTTCACCGCCGGAATGCGAATGCCTTCCTGGAAGATTTCCGTGGCCTCGGCCGACATCGAACCGGGCACATTGCCGCCGACATCGTTCCAGTGAGCGATATTGGCAACCCAGGCGACCATGACGCCATCATGGAACACAGGTGCTGCCAGCACCATGTCGTTGAGGTGGGTGACGCCGCCGAAATAGGGGTCGTTGGAGGCGAAGACATCGCCCTCGCGAATGTCTTCGAGCGGGAATTTGGCGAGGATGCCGGCAATCGCCTTGTCCAGCACGCCGATGAAGGCCGGAATGCCAGCGCCGGACGCGGCGATCTCGCCCTCAGGATTGAGGATCGAGGTGGAGAGGTCGAGCACTTCGTAGATGATCGCGCTCATCGAGGTCTTCACCTGGGCGTAGAACATCTCGTCGGCGATCGCTTCCAGCGCGTTCTGGATGATGTCGAAGGTGACGGGATCAAAGGTCTTGTCGGTCATGGTTCAGCCCCTCGTCTCGATATGCGTGTTGCCGAAATCGTCGATGGAAACGCGGTTGCCGGGATGGACGACGATGGTCGTGCCCGGATCCTCGATCACCGCAGGCCCGGTAAAGGCCATGCCGGGTTCGAATTTCGTGCTGTCATAGATGGTGGCCTCATGCCGGCCCTCGGTGGCGTAGTCGACCATGCGCCTGCCCTTCACCGCATCCTCCAGCTTCGCGCCGGTTTTTGGCAGCGCCACCAGTTCGAGCTTGCCGACCTCGGCGGCGGCGACCAGATGCAGGCCGATGATCTCGACGCCGGCGGCAAGGCGATAGGTATATTCGCGCTCGTAGATCTCGTGGAACTCCGAGACCATCTTCGTCAGGGTTTCATCGGTCACGGGGCCGGCGGGCACCGGCACCTCGACGGCGAACTCCTGGTTCTGGTAGCGGCATCGCGCCAGCGGCTTCAGCGAAACCTTGTCGGGGCCGAAGCCCTCGCGGGCATATTCGGCGCGGGCGCGCTCCATGGTGTGGGCGAGCAGGGCATCGAGGCCCTCGCGGTCGGCGCTGTCCATCAGGCGGGTGACGAAATAGTCGCGGCGCAGGTCCGACATCATCATGCCCCAGGCGGAGAACACCGGCGCGCCGCGCGGCACGACCACTTTCTTGACGCCCAGTTCCTGGCCTAGCGCCACGCCATGCATCGGCCCGCCGCCGCCGAACACCACGAGCGTGAAGTCGCGCGGGTCATAGCCGCGATTGACGGAGACCAGTTTCAGGGCGTTGACCATGTTGGAATTGGCGATGCGGATGATGCCGCGCGCGACGTCCTCGGGCGCATTGCCCATGCGCTCGGCCAGCTTTCCGAGCGCCTCTTCGAGCGCCGGGATATCCGCCTCGACCGAGCCGCCGCAGAAATAGTCCCTGTTGATCCGGCCGAGCGCGAGATTGGCGTCCGTGGTGGTCGCGTCCTCGCCGCCGCGTCCGTAAGAGGCGGGGCCGGGCGTGGAGCCGGCCGAATGCGGGCCGACATGCAGCTTGCCGAAATCATCGACCCAGGCGATCGACCCGCCGCCATTGCCGATCTCGACGAGATCGACCACCGGCACCATGATCGGGTAGCCGGCGGACTTGCCGTCGCGCTCGATCCAGTAATCGGTCTTGATGGTGACCTGGTTGTTTTCGATCAGCGAGCACTTGGCGGTGGTGCCGCCGATGTCGAGCGCCAGAATGTTCGGCTCGCCGATGATCCGGCCGAGCTCGGCCGCGCCCCAGAAGCCCGAGGCCGGGCCGCTTTCGACCATGGTGATCGGCACGGCCTTGATCGCTTCCAGCGAATCGACGCCGCAATTCGACTGCATGATGAAGAGCTGGCCGGCATAGCCCTTGCCGGTCAGACCGCTTTCCAGCTTCTCAAGATAACGCTGGGCCTTCGGTTGAACATAGGCCGAGAGGATGGCGGTATTGGTGCGCTCATATTCGCGCCACTCGCGGGTGATCTGGTGCGATGCGACCACTGTCACCTCGGGCCAGCGCGCCTCGACCTCGGCCTTCAGGCGGATTTCGTGATCGGGGTTGGCATAGGCGTGCAGCAGGCTGATGGCGATGGCTTCTATGCCCTCGGCGCGGAACAGGGCGAGCGTCTCGTCGAGCGAGGCGAGGTCCAGCGGCGTGACCTCGTTGCCGTGATAATCCATCCGCTCGACGATCTCGCGGCGCAGGTAACGCTCCACGAAGGGAGCCGGCTTCTTGTATCTGAGATTGAAGAAGTCCGGCCGGTTGCCGCGGCCGATCTCGATGGAATCGCGGAAGCCCTTTGTGGTGATCAACCCGACCTTGGCGCCCTTGCGTTCCGTCAGCGCGTTGATGACGACGGTGGTGCCGTGGGCGAAGAAATCGACTGAACCGACATCGACCTTCGCCTTTTCCAGAACGTTGAGAACGCCCTTTTCGAAGTCCGGCGGCGTGGTGTCGGATTTTTCCGTGCGCACGGTCTGGACGCCGGTTTCAAGGTCGGTCTCGAAATAGACGAGGTCGGTGAAGGTGCCGCCGACATCGGTCGAGACGCGCGTGATTTTCTCAGTCATGGGAAGTCTCTGTTCAATGCATGAAGGATGTCAGCGGCTGCGCCGGCCCGATGCGGCCAGCGCGACCGCGACGACGATGATCACGCCGGTGGTGAGGTCCTTGAAGAAGGGGTTCACGTTGAGAATGTTGAAGCCGTTGCCAATCAGCGCCATCAACAGCACGCCCGCGACCGAGCGCCAGATTGCGCCCGAACCGCCCATGATCGACGTTCCGCCGAGGATCACCGCCGCGATCGCCTCGAATTCCATGCCTATGCCGGCCTGCGGGGACGCCATGGAGATGCGCGACACGGCGATCACGCCGGCGAGACCTGCGGCCATGCCCGACAGCGAGAAGGTGACGATCTTGATCAGATTGGTGCGGATGCCCGACAGGATCGCGGCTTCCTCGTTGCCGCCGACGGCGAAGACGCGGCGGCCGAATGTGGTGCGGTTGAGCAGCACCATGAAGATCACCATGAAGATGATCAGCACGATGACGGCGATGTTGACCATGCCGATACGGCCACGGCCGATCCAGGAAAATTCCGCGATCCGGACCGGGATCAGCGCGCCGCCGGTGATCAGGATGGCGATGCCGCGATAGACGAGGCTGGTGGCGAGCGTCACAAGGAAGGAATGCACGCCGAAGCCGGTGATGATCGCGCCGTTCAGCGTGCCGAGCGCAAGCCCGATCAGCGGCCCGGCGACAATCGCGGTATAGGGGTCGACGTGAACGGCGATCCAGCCGGCCGCGACCGAGGCCACGCCGAAGATCGCGCCGGTCGACAGGTCGAACCCGCCGCCGATGATCACCAGGGTGAGCGCGCAGGCGATGATGGCGAGCGGCGCCGACTGGTTGAGAATGTTGAGCAGGTTCCGTGCCGTCATGAAACTGTCGGAAATCAGGCTGAGGCCGATCATCAGAATGACGATGATGGTGAGAACGCCGTATTCGCGGGCGAAGTCCCCGGGCGTGATGGAAAAACGCCGGGCAGGTGTCTGAACGTCGCTCATGATTGGGTGACCTCCTTGCCGCGGGAGACGGCGCCTTGTTCTTCAAAGATGCGGTGC
>NZ_CFHTCS010000365.1:0-4282 GCF_984369615.1 Martelella sp.
CTTTCTTCTGCTTGGGCCGGCCGGTTCGATCACGCTGCCGAATTTCGTGATGCCGCCGCTGATGAACAATCACGGCAATTTTATCGTCTCGCTCGGCAATGTCTGTCGCTGGCTGGCCGAAAAGGCCGAGGCGTTGGGCGTGGAGATCTATCCCGGATTTGCCGCGGCCGAAGTGCTTTATGACGAGAACGGCGCGGTCATCGGCGTCGCCACCGGCGACATGGGCGTGGAGCGCGACGGCACGCCCGGCCCGAACTTCACCCGCGGCATGGCGCTTCTCGGCAGATACGTGCTGATCGGCGAAGGCGTGCGCGGCTCGCTCGCCAAACAGCTGATCGCCAGATTCGCCCTCGATGAGGGGCGCGAGCCGCAGAAATACGGCATCGGCCTTAAGGAATTGTGGGAGGTTGCTCCCGAGCAAAGCAAGCCGGGCCTCGTCCAGCATTCCTTCGGCTGGCCGCTCGACGCGAAAACCGGCGGCGGCTCCTTCCTCTACCATCTGGAGGACAATCAGGTGGCCGTCGGCTTCGTGCTCCATCTCAACTACAAGAACCCCTATCTCTCGCCCTTCGAGGAGTTCCAGAGGTTCAAGACCCACCCGGCGATCGCGCCGACCTTTGCGGGGGCAAAGCGCATCTCCTATGGCGCACGGGCGATCTCCGAGGGCGGCTATCAGTCCGTTCCGAAGCTTTCCTTCCCCGGCGGGGCGCTGATCGGGTGTTCGGCGGGCTTCGTCAACGTTCCGCGCATCAAGGGTTCGCACAATGCTGTGCTCTCCGGCATGCTTGCCGCCGAACGCGTGGCGGATGCGCTTGCCGCCGGACGTGCTCATGATGAGATTGCCGAGATCGAGGCGGACTGGCGCGACGGCGCCATCGGGCGCGACCTGAAGAAGGTCCGCAACGTCAAGCCGCTGTGGTCGAAGCTCGGGACCTATGCCGGCATCGCGCTCGGCGGCCTCGATATGTGGACCAACACGCTGTTCGGATTTTCCTTTTTCGGCACGATGAAACATGGCAAGAGCGATGCCGCGTCGCTGGAGCCGGCGGCGAAGCACAAGCCGATCGACTATCCCAAGCCCGACGGCGCGCTGACATTCGATCGCCTGTCCTCGGTGTTCCTGTCCAACACCAATCACGAGGAGGACCAGCCGGTCCATCTGAAGGTCAAGGATATGGCGCTGCAGAAGCGTTCCGAGTACGAGATCTATGCCGGTCCTTCCGGCCGCTACTGTCCCGCCGGCGTTTATGAATGGGTCGAGGAGGACGGCACGGAGAAATTCGTGATCAACGCCCAGAACTGCGTGCACTGCAAGACCTGCGACATCAAGGACCCGAACCAGAACATCACCTGGGTCCCGCCGCAGGGCGGCGAAGGGCCGGTTTACCCGAATATGTGACCGCTCCCGGGCGGGCGGGCGGAACCGGCGACCGCCTTGATCCGTTTCTGGCTATCCGACACGTCTTCAAGGACAGGCAATGCGTCTCAAGGGTCTTTTCAACCGCGACGGCGGTACGTTCAAAACCACCGATATGGACGCATTCTCGGACCTGGCCGCCAATATCTTCCGCGATGCCGGGCACGCATTCGAATGCGCGGTGGTCGGCGGCGGAGAAATTGCCGATGCGATCCACAAGACGGTCGGTGCCGAAGGCTTCGACGGCATGATCGTCGGCGGCGGCGACGGAACCATCTCGCTTGCGGCCGGCGCGATGTACGGCACGGACAAGCTTCTCGGCGTCGTGCCGGCCGGCACCATGAACCTTTTTGCCCGCAGCCTTGGCCTGCCGCTCGATATCGAGGAGGCCTTGATGACGCTGGCCGGCGGCAAGCCCGCCCGCGTCGATGTGCCGACGATGAACGGCCGGCCCTTCATCCACCAGTTCTCCGCCGGTCTTCACGCGACGATGATCCGCAATCGCGAGCGGCTTGACTATGATTCGCGGCTCGGCAAGATTTCCGCCAGCACGCGGGCCTGGGTCGATACGCTGCGCACGATTCCGGAAATCAGGCTCAGTTACGAATGCGCCGAGGCGCGCGGCGAGGGGGCCTTTGCCCTTGTGGGCGTTGCCAACAATCGCATCCACGGCAATGCCAGCCTGTTCACCGACCGGCCCCAGGGCGGCAAGCTCGCCTTCTACCTTCTGAAGGCCGAGGAATTCGATTCGGTGCTCGGCTTCGCGCTCAGCTATCTTGCGGGCCGGATCGAGGACAGCGAGAACGTGACCGTGATCGAGACGGAAAAGCTGACGCTCGATTTCCATTCGGACGGCATCGACCAGTCCTTTGACGGCGACCCGATCGATGAGGTGCGTCACGCCGTGCTCGAGCAGCACCCGCGCTCGCTGCCGGTGATCGTGCCCGCCGACAGCCGGCTGGTGTGACGGCCTTACTGGAAGGCCGTCTCGTAGAAGCTTCTCAATTTGCGTGAATGCAGCCTTTCCGGCGGCATGGCGGCGAGTTTCTGCACCGCCTTGATGCCGATGCGGAGATGCTGGCGCACCTGGGTGGTGTAGAAGGCGGTCGCCATGCCGGGCAGTTTCAGTTCGCCGTGCAGCGGCCGGTCGGAAACGCAGAGAAGCGTGCCGTAGGGGACGCGGAAGCGGAAGCCGTTGGCGGCGATCGTCGCCGATTCCATGTCGAGCGCGATGGCGCGCGACTGCGACAGGCGTTTCACCGGCCCGCTCTGGTGCGAAAGCTCCCAGTTGCGGTTGTCGATGGTGGCGACGGTGCCGGTGCGCATCACCCGTTTCAGCTCGTAACCCTTGAGGCCCGTCACCTCGCCGACGGCCTCCTCGAGCGCCTGCTGGACTTCCGCGAGCGCCGGGATCGGCACCCAGACCGGCAGGTCGTCGTCCAGCACATGGTCCTCGCGCACATAGGCATGGGCGAGCACGTAATCGCCGAGCTTCTGGCTGTTTCTGAGCCCCGCGCAATGGCCGAGCATCAGCCAGGCATGCGGCCGCAGCACGGCGATATGGTCGGTGATGGTCTTGGCGTTGGAAGGGCCGACGCCGATATTGACCATGGAGATGCCGGAATTGTCGGCGCGCTTCAGGTGGTAGGCCGGCATTTGCGGCATGCGCACGCCGGTATGGCCGCCCTCCGGCTCCACTTCGCCCGGCAGGGTGACGTTGTTGCCGGGCTCGACGAAGGCGCTGTAGCCTTCCCCGCCCCTGGCCATCACCTCCCGGGCGTAGGCGCAGAACTCATCGACATAGAACTGGTAGTTGGTAAACAACACGAAGTTCTGGAAATGCGCCGAACTGGTTGCCGTGTAGTGACTGAGCCGCGCCAGCGAATAGTCGATGCGCTGGGCGGTAAACGGCGCAAGCGGCTGCGGTTCTCCCGGGTCCGGTTCATAGTCGCCATTGGCGATCTGGTCGTCGGTGGTGTTGAGGTCGGGCGTATCGAAGATATCGCGCAGCGGCACGTCGGCGAGCGCGGCCAGATCGGCCTCGACATGGGTGTTCTCGCCAAAGGCGAAATGCAGCGGTATGGGCGTATCGGACTCTTCGACCGTCACCGGAACGCCGTGGTTCCTGATCAGCAGGCCGAGCTGCTCGATCAGGTAGTCCGCAAACAGGACCGGGTGGCTGATCGTGGTTGCATATTCGCCGGGGGTCGCCACATGGCCGAAGGAGAGACGCGAGTCGGTGAGCCCGTAGCTGCCGGTCTCGATGCTGACCCTCGGATAACAGGCGCGGTACCGGCCCTCGATCGGCGCGCCGCCGGCGAGCGCGATGAAGGCGTCGATGATGAAGCGGGTATTGCGCTTGTAGAGCGCCTGCAGGGCCTTCACAGCTTCGCCGGGGTCCGTGAAGCTCTGCGGCTCGACAGGATCGGGCGAAATGATCTTTGCTGTCAAAGCTTCGTTCTGGTGCATGGCGACCCTCGTGATGGCGGAAAACGGTCTGATCGCGAACAGGACCGCGCCACTCCGCTCTTTTTTGCGTTCGAAATCGATCTATATCGAAGGGATCAGTGTTTTGCGACACGCGAGAGGATGATTTTTCATGACCGCACCGATCGAGCTTTTCTATTGGCCGACGCCCAACGGCTACAAGATCACAATCTACCTGGAAGAGGCCGGCGTTCCCTATAACGTCAATTACGTGAACATCGGCAAGGGCGATCAGTTCAAGCCGGAATTCCTGAAGATCTCGCCCAATAACCGCATGCCGGCGATCGTCGATCCGCAAGGGCCGGGCGGCAAGCCGATTTCGGTGTTCGAATCCGGCGCGATTCTTCAGTATCTCGGCCGCAAGTACAAAAAGTTCTA
>NZ_CFHTCS010000366.1:0-4223 GCF_984369615.1 Martelella sp.
ATCATGCTTTCGGTGGCGACGCCCCAGCCGATGCCCTGGACCCGTCCCCTGATTTCCACCGAGCGATCGGCCATCACATAGACGGAGGCGCAGGCGCCCGCGGGCAGGTTCTTCAGTTCCGCCTCGCGGTAGAGCGCTGTCGCGAACCACTGGCCGGTATTGACGAGGGTGAAGAGCGGCGCGCCGGAAACGACGAACTGGCCGCTCGAGAACTTCAGCCCGACCACCCTTCCGTCATGCGGCGAAAAGATCTTCGTATTGGCGAGGTTGTGCTTGGCGAGGTCGAGCGCAGCGCGGCGGGCCTCGATCACCGCAAGCGTCTCCTCCGGCGTGGAGATCAGCGCGTCGGCGGCCTTGGATTGCTGCAAGGCCTGTTCAAGGGAAACCTCCGCGTCGCGCTTTGCCGTGCGCGCGTCCTGCACCTGCTGGTCGGTGACATAGCCCTTGGGCTGCAGCGGCAACAGGCGCTCCAGCGTTTCGTTGGCCAGTTCCAGATTGGCGCGCGCGCGTTCGATCTGCTGGACGGCGATCTGGGCGTTGGCGGTCTCGGCGGCGATGCTGCGCTGCTGACTATCGTAGAGGGCCTCCGCCGCCTTCAGTTCTGCTTCCGCCTGGGCCACCAGAAGGCGGTAGGAGTCATCCTCCAGCGTGAAGAGAAGATCGCCCTTCTTCACCGCCTCGTTTTCCGACACATGGATCTCGGCGATCCGGCCCGGCACGGTGGCCGAGATCTGCGTGATCGGCGCGGTCAGCGTCGCGTCCTGCGACAGGATGTTCGCGTCCATCCGCGTCATATGCGTCCATCCGAGATAGAGGGTCGCGCCGATGACGATGACCGGGATGAGGGCGACAAGCTTGGCCTTGGTGCTCAACATGGTTTAGCGCCCGAACAGAAGGATTGACGAGGCGAGACCGATGGCGATCGCCAGGAACAGGTAGACCACGACCCGAAGCGGCATCACCGCATCGATGCCGGCCTTGATGAAGATCAGCCGAATGATGACGGAGCCGAAAATGCCGATCAGCGAACAGGCGATCCAGGAGGGGAAATAGGCCCCGAAGAAGGGAATGACCGGGCCGCGTTCGCTCATGCCGCAGGACGCGAGCAGCAACGGCCCAAACAGAACAAAACCCGCTTTACGCAACACACGCACGCCCCGCACTTGACCCTCTTTGTTTGTCGTTTTCCATCCCGGCTTCGGCGGGCAGTGTCCCCTACAGCGACAGCCGGTGTCAACCAAGACCGGCTGTCAGGCTTAACAGCCGTCCCGGATCAGAACCGGAAAGTCAGTCCGAGCGTCGGTCCCTGCATATCGATGTCGAGCAGATGTCCGTCCCGGTCATAATCGACGGAAAGGTATTTGTAGCCGAGCGACACGGCCGTGGCAGAGGACACGTCGTACGTGACCGCGCCCATGGCCTGCCAGGTGAGATCCGAACCCCAGGAGGCGCCTCCGATGTCGGCCTGGCCGACAAACCCGAATCCTTTGCCGAAATCATATTCCAGACGCGCGCCGACGGCCGGATCAACCCAGCCGAAATCGCTCCTGGCCTGATAGGTGTATGGCGTGCCGGGGATGGCGGCCGAAACATCGGCCCATGCCCTGAAGACGCGCACGCCGGCAAGCGCGTCGAGCGCGAGGCGTTCCGTGTCGGCCAGGCGGTAGGTGCCGAACAGCGCGGCATTGAAGAGCTTGGTGTCGAGGTTGACGTTGACGCCCGGCACTGGGCCGAAGCCCGGAAGCGTGACCGGACCGGTGGCGTGGTCTTCGCGGGTGTCGACATACATCACGTCCGCATAGGCGCCGAACCTGCCGTTTGTCGCATGGAAATTGACGAAGCCGGCAAGGTTGAGCTCCTCCAGGATTTCGGAAAAGCTGCGCTCGACCCTGACGGTCGGCGCGCTGCTGAAAGGCGAGACCTTACCGGAAAGGCCCGCCCCCCAGATGTAGGGCGTCAGTTCAAACGACCAGCCGTTGGCAAGCGCGGGTATCGCCGGCTGCGGGGCCGGGGGCGCGACCGGGTCGGCCGCGAATGTCTTGCCGGTAAGGCCGGCCGCTGCCGCGGCTGCGAGAAGGAGAGTTACGGCAGGTGCGCGCATGCTGTGCTCCTAGGCAAGCGTGTTCTTGAAGAAGCGGCCGTCCTTCATGATGACCGCCATGTTGTCGGGATCGGCGATCAGCGAAATATCCTCGAGCGGATTGCCGTCGATCAGCAGCATGTCGGCAAAGGCACCGGCCTCGATCACGCCGATCCGCCCGCGATAGGGATTGCGCTCGCCGGAGAGCTGCAGGAGTTCGCCGGTCCGGCTGGTGGCCATTTTCAGCACCGTCGCAGGGGAGAACCACTCGGCGAGCTTGGCGAGCTGACGCCCCTGCGAATTCGTCTTGGCCGGATTGAACAGGATATCCGTGCCCCAGACCATTCGCTCGATGTTGAACCTCTCGGCCCATTCGAAGCAGCGCACCGTGCCCTCGGCGATGTTGCGCTGGTCCTGGCGCTGCTGTTCTGTGCCCTGCGGGTTGGAATCCTCGTCTGCAAGGAAGGGCTGGATGCTCCACCACGTTCCCGTGTCGATGATCATGCGCACGGTCTCCTCGTCGGCGAGCTGGCCGTGTTCGATACAGGCGACGCCGTTTTCGATCGAGCGCCTGATGCCTTCGGCGGTGTAGACATGGGCGCAGACATAGGTGCCCCAGTCCCTGGTTGCCTGCACCGCAGCCCGGATTTCATCCGGCGTGAACTGCAGGCTGGGGATAGGGTCATATTGCGAGGACACGCCGCCGCCGGTCATGATCTTGATCTGGCTGGCGCCGAGCATCAGTTGCTCGCGCACCCGGTTCAGGACCTGCGGCACGCCGTTGGCGATCGAGGAAATGCCGGCCTCCTCCGCATGGCTGAGATTGGTCTGGTCGGAGGCGGGTATCTCATAGGGCAAGCGGAAATCACCGTGCCCGGAGGTCTGGGTGATCATCGCGCCGGCCGGGTAGATGCGCGGGCCGATGGCCTTGCCGCCGTCGATCGCGCGTTTGAGCGCAAAGGCGGGGCCGCCGACATCGCGCACCGTCGTGAAGCCGCGCATCAGCGTCTTTTCCGATTCGGCGGCCGCCACCAGGTGGACGTAGGGCACCTGGGCGGTCATTGCCGTCTGCATCGGGATGGCGCAGAGCAGCGAATGCCAATGCGCGTCGATCAGCCCCGGCATCAGCACGCGGTTGCCGCAATCGACGATATCGGCGTCTGCGACATCTTCCGCGAGAGGAACGAGGGCCTTGATCCGGCCGCCGCTGACAAGCACGTTCCTGCCTTCGATGAGTGCGTCGGAAAGGCCGTCGAAGATGCGCACATTGGACAGAAGGACGGAACGATCATTCGCCTCGGCAAGCGACGGCATGGAGGCAAGCGCGCCGGCGGCAATCGTTGCGGCCGCCCCCTTCAGCACCGAGCGCCGGCTGAAGCCGTCCATCAGGCGTCGGTTGAGGCGGGCAAATTCCGGCGTGTGGCACGGACAGCCCGCGCCGTGGACGAGGTGCTGGTATCTTGAGCCTGCGCGCATCATATCCTCCTTTCGCTCGCGGTCATCGTCCCAACCCTTAAAGGTCATGGCCGCGTTTGCAAGGAACGGTTCCGTGAGATTTGCCCGTTCTTTCGGCCGGAAACGGGCTTTTGCGACCGGCTATTGCCCGGCGGCGCCCCGGGTCTCGGCGGTCGCGGCGGGGTTGGCCGTGCGGCCCACGGCATCGAGGAAGCGGGCGCCGGGACGCCTTGCCATGCTGCCGAGTTCGGTATCCTCGTCGAGCTCGGGATAGATCGCCGCAAGGGCGGCATAGCGGCTGTGGTTGAGCGCATCGCGCGACGAAACCGAGGAAATGTCGACGAGTGCGACATTCTTCCTCTCAGCCATCTCCAGCACCTCCGGATCGGTAATATCGAGCTGGCCGGCGCGCTGGCGGTTGCCCTGGATGAAGCGGGAAAAGCCGAGCGCGCGGTCGTCGCCGGAGACCATCACCAGAAGCGGCGGATCAAGCGGGCCGATCACGTCCACCTGTGCGGCAAACACGTCCTCGTCGATATCGGGAGCGGCGAGGATGACATTGAGCTTGCCGAGCGCCCTGCGGTTGTCCTCCAGGCTCAGCTGCCTGAGCGCTTCCATGGTCAGCCAGCCGCCCATGCTGTGGCCGAAAAGCATGGCCGAGCGCACGCTGGAAAGCGCCGTGACCTGG
>NZ_CFHTCS010000367.1:0-4223 GCF_984369615.1 Martelella sp.
TCGGCAACGGCATCGCCATACCCCACGGCAAGCTGCCGAAGCTTGATCACATCTGCGGCGTGTTCGCCCGCCTGCAGCATCCCGTCAATTTCGAGGCGCTTGACGACCAGCCGGTCGATCTCGCCTTCCTGCTGCTGGCCCCCGAAGGCGCCGGCGCCGATCATCTGAAGGCCCTGTCGCGCGTGGCGCGGCTCCTGCGCGACCAGGACCTGGTCAAGAAGCTCCGTGCCTCCGATTCGGAAAGCGCGATCTACGCCTTCCTGAACACCGATCCGGATTCGTCGGCGGCCTAGAGTATCGGGGCGATTGATTGGTATCGCCCCCGATACTCTAGAGCGCCGTGCGTCCTTTTGGACGCACAAGGACGCTCTAACTTATTGAATTTGCGCATCGTTCTTTTCGAAAATCGATTCCGATTTTCGAGCCGATGCGCTAGATTCTTTCTCTTGACGCGTCGGGTTAGCGAAAAACCGGATTCCACTTTTTCGCCCGACGCTCCAGCCACCCGGCCTCGACTCACCGTCAAAAAAGGCGTCCCGCGGCAGCGAAACGCCTTTGATTCCCGTGATTGCGAAAACGCGCCTATTCCGGTTTGTCCTCACCGGCCTGCTGCGCGAGATCGGCTTTCGGCCCGCCCTTGGAAACGCCGACCATGGCCGGACGGAGAACCCGGTCGCCGATCATGTAGCCGGTCTGGACCACCTGAACGACCGTGTTGGCGGGAATTTCCGGGTTCGGAACCTCGAACATCGCCTGGTGGAAATGCGGATCGAATCTCTGCCCTTCCGCCTCGATCGTCTTCACGCCGTGGCGCTCCAGCGCCGACAGCATGGAGCGTTCGGTCATCTCCACGCCCTCGATGAAGCCCTTGATCTCCTCGGTCCGTTTGTCCTCGGGAATGGAATCGAGCGCCCGGCGCAGATTGTCGGACACGCCGAGCATGTCGCGCGCAAACGCCGTGACCGAATAGGCCTTGGCGTCTTTCACGTCGCGCGCCGTGCGCCGGCGCAGGTTTTCCATTTCGGCGGCAAGCCGCAGCAGCTGGTCGCGCTGCTTCTCGTTTTCCTCACGCAGGAGATCGATCGGATCGGGTTCGGCAACTTCGCCATCCGCGGGCTCCCCGGCAGGCGCATCCGCCTCAAGGTCGACCACCGTCTCGTTGATTTCCTCGTCAGTGCCGTTCTTCTTGGTCTCGTCGGTCATGACGTCTCCGCACGTTGCAGTTTGTTCTTGAATCTCTCGGGCCACGATATCGAGCTTCACTCCCGAAAAATCAAGGCCCTCCCCCGGTATTCGCGCGCAGCCTTCAGCGAGAGCGCGACATGCGCGACAGCAGATGGGCCGTATAGTCGACCATCGGCACGACCCGGGCATAGTTGAGCCGCGTCGGCCCGATAACGCCGACCGCGCCGACGACCTGGTTGTCGCTGTCGCGATAGGGCGCGACGACGAGCGAGGAGCCCGACAGCGAAAACAGCTTGTTTTCCGAGCCTATGAAGATGCGCACGCCCGAACCGCTTTCGGCCAGGCTGATGAGCTCGATCAGGCTTTCCTTCTTCTCAAGATCGTCGAACAGCATCCTCAGGCGATCGATATCGGCGGCATCGGCAACGCCTTCGAGCAGATTGGCCCGGCCGCGCACGATCAGCTGCCCGGGCCTGCCGTCTTCCGTGCTGCCCGACCAGACGGCGAGCCCGCGCCCGACGAGATCCTGCGAAAGCTGGTCAAGCTCGTGGCGAACCTCGTCCTTCAGCCGCGCGAGAACCGTCCTCAGTTCCGGCAGGGTCTGGCCGTTGAGATGCGCGTTGAGGAAATTGGCCGCCGCCGTCAGCTGCGAGGAGGTCGTGCCGGCCGGCAGGTCGATGATCCGGTTCTCCACCTCGTTATGCTCGCCGACGAGCACCGCAAGCGCCTTTGTCGGTTCCAGACGGATGAATTCGACATGCTTGAGCACGGCGTTGCTCTTGGACGTCATCACCAGCCCCGCCCCGCGTGACATGCCGGAAAGCATCTGGCTTGCCTCGTTCAGAAGCCCGTCGACCGGCTGGCCGCGATCGACGCCCTGCATATGACGCTCGATCTCGGAACGTTCGCTTTCGGCAAGGTCGCCGACCTGCATATAGGCATCGACGAAGAAACGCAGTCCGCTCTCCGTCGGCAGTCGGCCGGCGGACACATGCGGCGCGTAGATCAGGCCGAGCTCCTCCAGGTCGCTCATCACATTGCGCACCGAGGCCGGCGAAAGCGACATCGGCAGAAGCCGCGACAGGTTGCGCGAGCCGAGCGGTTCGCCGCTTTCAAGGTAGCTCTCGACGATCGCACGAAACACCTCGCGCGAGCGATCGTCCAGTGTCATTGCCGAATTGTCTGCGCGTCGATCTGCTGTCATGCTTCCAGTGGCCGGATGGTTCGTCTGCTTCGCCCATTAATATAGTGTCGGCGCCGCGCTTCGCAATTCGTCTTTGCAGCGGCGCGGCCTGCCGTTTTTCTTTGCAAAAGCCGCCTCTTCCTTCTAGAACCGCCGCAACCGAAACCGGAAGGACCACACCATGCGGCCATCAGGCAGACAACTCAACCAGATGCGCAATGTTTCCTTCGAGCGTGGCTTTTCCAAGCACGCGGAAGGCTCCTGCTTCGTCAAGTTCGGGGATACGCATGTGCTGTGCACCGCCTCCCTCGAAGAGCGCGTGCCGCCGTGGCTGCGCAATGCCGGCAAGGGCTGGGTGACCGCCGAATACGGCATGCTGCCGCGCGCGACCGGCGATCGCATGCGCCGCGAAGCCTCCGCCGGCAAGCAGGGCGGCCGCACGCTGGAAATCCAGCGCCTGATCGGCCGCTCGCTGCGCGCCGTCGTCGATCTCGAAGCCCTCGGCGAACGCCAGATCAGCGTCGACTGCGACGTCATCCAGGCCGACGGCGGCACCCGCACCGCCTCGATCACCGGCGCCTGGATTGCGCTTCACGACTGCCTGAAATGGATGGAAGCCCGCAGCATGGTCAAGACCGACAAGGTGCTGAAAGACCATGTCGCCGCGATCTCATGCGGCATCTTCGCCGATCAGCCGGTCATCGACCTCGATTATCTCGAAGATTCCTCCGCCGAGACCGACGCCAATTTCGTCATGACCGGCACCGGCGGCATCGTCGAGATCCAAGGCACCGCCGAGGGCAAGCCGTTCTCGCAGGACGAGTTCCTGACGCTGATGGACCTTGCCCGCAACGGCATCACCGATCTGGTGGACCTGCAAAAGAAGACCATCGCCGGAGCCTGAGGATACCGTCATGCCGATCGCTGCCATTCTGGAAACAGCACTCTATGCCGACGACCTCGATGCCGCCGAAGGCTTTTACGGCGGCATTCTCGGGCTTGAGAAGATCGCCCGCGTCGACAATCGCCATATCTTCTTCCGCTGCGGACAGGGCGTGCTGCTGGTTTTCAACCCGGACGAGACGGAAAAACCGGCAAGTCCGGGTGCGCTGCCCGTGCCGACCCATGGCGCGCGCGGCCCCGGCCACGTCTGCTTCCGGCTTGAAGGAGACGATTTCGACGCGATGATCGACCGGCTTGCGGCCAGCGGCATCACGATCGAAAGCGATTTCCTCTGGCCGAACGGCGCCCGCTCGATCTATTTCCGCGACCCCGCCGGCAACAGCCTGGAATGCGCCGAGGCAAAGCTCTGGGGGTTGTGATGGCAAAGTCTATCCGCCTCCCTTCAATCTCCCCCCTTGAGGGGGAGATTGTTTGGGGGCTCTGCGGCCAAAACTTATCACCCTGCGTTATTGGGAACTGACATGCGCAAACTCGAAACCAAGACCATCGTCGTTGCCAGCCACAATGCCGGAAAGATCGCCGAGATCGCCGAACTGATCGGTCCGCTCGGCTTTTCGGCCAAGTCGGCGGCCGAGCTTTCCTTCGACGTGCCGGACGAAACCGGCACGACCTTCGAGGAGAACGCCGCGATCAAGGCGCTGGCCTCTGCGCAAAAGTCCGGCCTGCCGGCGCTTGCAGACGACAGCGGCATCGCCGTCGACGCCCTTGACGGCGCGCCCGGCGTCTACACCGCCGACTGGGCCGAAACGGCTGATGGCAGCCGCGATTTCATGATGGCGATGGAAAAGGTTGAAAAGGCGCTTGCCGAAAAGGGGGCGACCGCGCCCGCACAACGCACCGCCCGCTTCGTCTGCGTGCTCTGCCTCGCCTGGCCCGACGGCCACACCGAGAC
>NZ_CFHTCS010000368.1:0-4220 GCF_984369615.1 Martelella sp.
TGTTATCGAGCGCTGCGGCGGGGAGCGGCGAGAGTTCCTCGGGAACGGGGTGGGCGGCCAATTGCTGGCGAAGAAACGCCGCAGCAATGCGCTCAGGCCCCGCCCGGTCCAGCAATTCGGCCACGAAGTCCGCCTCCGCCCCGGCGGGCTCAGCGGCAGAGGCGGCGGCATCGATGATCCGCCGGCGGTTGCGCGCCTCGATATCGGCAATGCCCGGCGCCGCACGCACGGTCGCCGTCAGCTTCGCCAATGCAAGCACGCGCTGAACCGCGCCCCGCCTGTTTTCCGGAACGATGAGCACGCAGACGCCCTTTCGACCGGCACGGCCGGTCCGGCCGGAGCGATGCAGCAGGGTTTCCGGGTTGCTCGGCACGTCGGCGTGGACCACGAGGTCGAGGTTCGGAAGGTCGATGCCGCGGGCTGCGACATCGGTCGCCACGCAGACTTGCGCACGTCCGTCGCGCATGGATTGCAGCGCATTCGATCTCTCCGATTGCGCCATTTCGCCCGAAAGCGAAACCACCGAGAAGCCGCGATTGGCGAGGCGCGCCGTGAGATGGCGGACCGCTTCGCGGGTGTGGCAGAACACCAGTGCGCTGGTCGAATCGGAATCGAGCAGCGTGTTGATGATCGCGTGTTCGCGCTCGTCGCGCCGCACCAGCATCAACTGGTATTCAATGTCGGCATGCTGTTCGGTGGATGCGGTCGTCTCGATGCGCACCGCGTTCGTCTGCACGGCTCGGGCGAGTTCCGCGATGCCGCGCCGCACGGTCGCCGAAAACAGCAGCGTGCGACGCTCCTTGGGGGCGGCGCCGAGGATGAACTCCAGGTCGTCGCGAAACCCGAGATCCAGCATCTCGTCGGCTTCGTCGAGCACCACGGCGCGGAGGGCGCTCAGGTCCAGCGTTCCCCGCGTGATGTGATCGCGCAGGCGTCCGGGGGTGCCGACGACGAGATGGGCGCCGCGGTCGAGCGCGCGGCGTTCGTTGCGCATGTCCATGCCGCCCACGCAGGTCGCGGTCCTCACCTCGGCTGTCGCGTAGAGCCAGTCGAGTTCCCTTTGGACCTGAACGGCGAGTTCGCGCGTCGGCGCAATGACCAGACCGAGCGGTGCTGCGGCGGCGTTGAAATGCGCGTCGCGCCCAAGCAGCGTCGGCGCGATTGCGATGCCGAAGGCGACCGTCTTTCCCGAGCCCGTCTGCGCCGAGACCAGGAGATCCACGTCACGATGATCTTCATTCGTCATCGCCATTTGAACCGGGGTCAGCGCGCTGTAGCCTTTCGCCGCCAGGGCGGAGGCAAGCGCCGGATGGATGGCGGCGATCGGGGATGTGGCGTTGGAATCGGTATTCGGCGTCATGGTCACCACCTTTGCTGGCCGCCGAATATCATCATGTGCGCGCTCTGGGTAGCGATAGTTTTCCGATATCTGCGCCCTTGGCGCCCGGGGCTGATGATGACATCCGGCGAAATTGAACGGAGGACGGAGTTGGCATCCTGCACGAGGAACCGGGTCTTCTGCTCGACCTTGCCGGCCTCGTCGGACTCAGTCATCCAGAAGCTGGCGCAAGCGTCTGGTTGCGGATCGTCCAAGGGGGATCTCGCGGTCGTTTGCGCTGAAGCGCAGCAGGCCCCGGCCGCCGGCCTGCCATTCGACCGAGTGGATCTGGTCGAGGTTGACCAGAAGCGAGCGGTCCAGCCGGCGAAAGGGAGGTGATGGCAGGTCAGTCTCGAACTTACCGAGCAATCCCGCGGCGAGATAGGTCTGGTCGGTATCGAGATGCACCCGGGTGAAGTCCGCTTCGGCCTGCAGCAGCGTGATGGAATTGACCGGGACCAGAACCGAAGACATCATTGATTTCAGGAGAATGCGCGCCGGCGGCTGGGCGCCGACCCCCGTGCCAGCCGACGGCTGCTTTTGGGCAAGGCGTTCCCGGAGACGGCCGACCGCGGTCTGGAGACGATCCGGATCGACCGGCTTGACCAGAAAGTCGAGCGCGGCGACATCGAAGGCGTCGGTGGCATATAGGCTGTAGGCGGTAACAACGATCACGGCGGTCTCGGACGACAGATCGGCAACAATCTCGAAACCCTTGCCGCTCGATAGTTCGATATCGAGGAATACGGCGTCCGGGCGCAGCGTTCCGATCAACGTGCGCGCCTGATCGATCGTGCCGGCCTCGCCGATGATTTCGATATCGTCGAAGGCTGCGAGCATGCGTCTCAGACCGCGCCGGGCCGGCGGCTCGTCATCGATGAGGATTACACGAGGCATGCGGACCCCCTCAACATCAGTCTGGCGACGACGCGGTCGCCCGCTTGTTTCAGGGTCAGTTCATAGCCGTCCGGGTAGTGAAGACGAAGGCGCTGTCTGGTATTGGCAAGGCCGATGGCGGGGCGGCCCGTTCGTTCGGGTTGCAGCGTGCCGGAATTGACGACTTCGATGACGATGCTCCTGTCATCAAGGCGATCCACCCTGACGCCGATCTCGATGGCATCGTCCTGATGCTGCAAGCCGTGCTTGACCGCATTTTCGACCAGTCCCTGGAGGATCATGTGCGGCACCAGCACGGTGAGGGCTGCGGGATCGACGGTCACGGTCGTACTCAGCCTTTCCTCGAAGCGCAGTTCCTGAATGCGCAGATAGGCGCGCATCGCTTCCAGTTCGTCGGCAAGCGGACACCTGGAATGGGCCGCGTGGTCGAGGCAGTAGCGAAGATAGGCGGCAATGCGGCGCACCATCTCCAGCGCCTCGCCCGGCCGGTCGTGAATTTCCGAGGCGACCGAATTGAGGGCGTTGAAGAGGAAATGCGGGGCAAGCTGCAGATGCAGCCGTTCCATTTCGAGCCGGACCGCCTCCGCCCGCGCCTCGGCCGCGCGCAGGCGTTCGGAACGCGCCTCGAGCAAAGCGGTGCGCCAGAAATACATCAGCGACCAGCCGATCAGGGTGATCGTGTAGAACACGGTCATCATCGCCGGGCTGAGCGGTAGCGGCATGTCATTGAGCGCGAGCCGGCGCACGACGTCGGCGATTTCCCGCAGCGCCAGCCCGCCGGCAAGCGAGAAACCCAGCAGAAAGATGATAATCGGGATGGTTGTGATCCGCCGTCGTCGCGACAGGAACACCACATGAAGCGCTCCCGTCATAAGGAAGGCGAGCGGATCCACGGTCAGCGTCATCACCGTGGCGGCAAAGACATCGCCGAAGGTGATGAGGCGCGCCGTCCAGCCAAACAGGATCAGGAAGCTCCAGACCGCGCACTGCGCGCCCCAGAACGTCCGGAGCACGGGCACGGGATCGCCGTCGGTCGCTTCTTCGCGCGCTATGCCATCCGCGGCGCGCGGTTCCACCGTATCACTGACCATGGGCAGGCACCGTTTTCCTCTTCCATCGCGTCGATCGCCATCGATTTTACGCCCTTCCGCGCGGGAACGAATGCCGGTTCATCGAAAAAATCATGGCTTTCATCGAAATGCAGATGAATTCGCGCCATCCTTTGGCATGATGCACGTCAATCCGACCCTGCGGGATTTCGCATGAAATGCTGAAAGCGGCCGCGATCGATGACCAGTGGCTTCGGGAGGTTCAGATGTTTTTCAGCGTATCACGCGGCGCCGGGATGGCAAATGCGAGGCCGGCGACCGCCGCCCCGAGCTTTCGGGCAATCATGTTCGGCTCGGTTTGCGCCGCCTCCCTCATCGCCGCCGCCCCGGGCTACGCTGACGATTGCGACGAAACCGGCGACCCCTTCACCTGTTCGTTCAATTCCGGCAGCGCCTCCGTCAATCTTGACGTGACTGCGGCTTCGGTCGATTCCGGGGACGACGGCGCCGCGATAGAGGTTACACAGGACGGCTCGACGCAGACGCTCACGATCGACTCGAGCACCGCCGATGCCGGCTGGCAGATCAGCTCTGCGGGCGCCGGAGGTGATGACAATGGCGGCGCGGCCGGCGAAGGCGGCTGGCTGACGATCAACAATACCGGCGGCTCGTTCACCGGCACTGCCAGTGTTTCGAGCGGCATCGCATCGCTGATCCATATGCAAAGCGCCGGTGGCTCTGGTGATGCGACCAACAATAACTACAAATCGAGCGGCGGAGCGGGCGGGTCCGGCGGGGCGCTGACATTCACCAGTAACTCAGGCACCAGTTACACGATGAGCGGCTCGAGCAGTGACGGGGCGGCGGGCCTCTATGCTTTCACTGCAGGCGGAGCC
>NZ_CFHTCS010000369.1:0-4193 GCF_984369615.1 Martelella sp.
ACATGGCCGCGTAACTAATGACAATCAGCCTCCGGCAAACCCGGGGCGGTTCAAAGCGCCTCGGGCCGGACCTTGGGACGTTCTACGACAGGTTCCGCAGCGATGCCGACCTTGAGCGGATGATTGAGCTCGGCATCCACATGAAGGAGGAGGAGCTCACCAAGCAGGGCTTCCGCGTGAAGGTATCCGACCAGACGCTCCAGCGGCAGGTACGGGCCTATGCTGCACTCACAGGGTCCGACCCCGAGGGCATGCTTGGCATCCTCCAGCAGGCGGGGGACGCATCCAACAGCCTCACCGCCAAGATGATCGTGGCAGGCTCCCTCACAGCCAAGACCTTTCAGGACGCCTCTCTGCTTGCCATGCGCATGCAGATGGGCGACTTCACCGAGTTCGGCTCAAAGGAGGCCATGAAAGCGGCTATCGGCAAACGCTTCAGCTTGTCCTTGTCGCTCCTGAAGATCACCGATGAAATCCGTAGCCAAGCGGGGCGGTCACTTCGCGCCAACCGTGGGCGCCCCTTCGATCCCAAGCTTTTCGAGGGCGTTACCGGGGACAGGTTCTTCGACCTCCTCGCTGCCACCGAAGGGGACCCCACCAAGGTCAAGATGCTGGCAGACCCCAGTCTCTACCGGAAGCTTGCCGACACGGTGAACTATATGCGCATCGCCTCGCTGGTGTCCGGCCCGAAGACGCAGCTCATCAACATCATGTCGAACGGTTATATGACGGCTGTTCGCCCCCTTGAGCGCATCCTTGGGGCTACCCCCGGTGCAGTCGTTGGGTCCCAGAAGAGCCGGGCAATCGTCAAGGAGAACCTGAAGCAGTATACCTATATGGGGTCTTCCTTCATGGACGGCTTCATGCTGGCAGCCAAGGCGTTCGGGCGTAACGACAGCATCCTGAGGCCCCATGGCACCGAGATGTTCGGCGAAAGGGCTGGCTCCCAAATCCAGTGGCAGGTTCCCGGTACGCAGGGGCTTAATGCTCAGTACTTCCGGCCGTGGACCAGCACCTCCAACGTCCTCTACAACGCCTTTAGCGTGCCGCTGACCGTGATGGGTCTCCCTGTGCGTGCCCTTGGTGGTGTCGATGAGCTGGTGAAGCAGACGGTCTATCGCTCCAAGCTGGCCGCACGGGCGCACATGGAGGCAACCGAGGAGGCCCTCAATCGCGGGCTTACCGGCAGACCCGCCAAGGACTTCATCAAGAGCTACGTTTCGGACAGCCTTGACGCCGCCTTCGACATGGACGGCAGGGGGCTTGATGCTGAGGCTTTAAGGGAGGCCAATATCGCCACCTTCCAGCAAGACCTTCTTCCGGGGACTATCGGCAAGAGCGTTCAGGACCTCCTTGCCGCCGACACAACCCAGCTAAGCCGCCTTATTCTGCCGTTCGTGCGAACCCCCACCAACGTCATCCGCTATGCGTGGAAGATGACGCCGGGCTTGAACAGGCTACAAACCGAGTATCGCCAGATGCTCAAGGGTGAGTTCGGCGAGGAAGCAAAGGCCCAAGCCATAGGCCAGATGACGCTTGGCGCTCTGTTCATGGGTGCTGCGGCCTATATCGGGGCACAGGGCATGCTTACTGGGGGCGGGCCTACCGATCCTCAGAAGAAGTCCCAGCTCCTCGCCACCGGCTGGCAGCCCTATTCGTTTGTCTTCGAGGACGACGATGGGTCCAAGCGCTACGTGCAGTTCAGCAGGTACGACCCCATCGCCCTGCCTTTCGGTATCATCGCCGATATTCAGGACGCCCACCATATCCTTGGAGCCGAGCAGGCGGCACAGACCCCCGAGGTTGAAAGGGCCATTGGCGCGATGATGGTCTCGCTTGCAAAGCAGTTCACCTCACGCACCTACCTCCTCAGCCTCAACCAAGCGCTGGAGGCCATCAGTGACCCCGACAGGCACGGCGAAGCGTTCCTCGGGAGCCTTGCAGCAAGCATGGTCCCCTTCAGTTCAGCTACGCGCCAGCTCTCCAACGATCCCTACTTGCGGGAAGCACGGGAGGTTGCCGACAAGATGGTGCAGGCGGTTCCCGGCATGTCCGAAACGCTGCCTCCTCGGTACAACTGGCTGGGTGAGCCCATCCTCAACCGCCAAGGCCTTTGGACGGATACCAATGGCTCTTACGTGGACCACGAGACCATCCGGCTTGGCTTGGAGGGTGACGGTCCTCTGGGCATCCCCTCGTACAAGCTTGATGGTGTGGACCTCCGGGAAATCACCATGGCAGACGGGGAGAATGCCTATTCGGCGTACCAAAGGCTGAGCGGCAAGCCCAGCCCGAAAGCCCCCAGCCTCAAGGATGTCGTGGGGCGGATGATGCAAAGCGCTGCCTACAAGAATGCACCAGACGGGGAAAGCACATCGCGCGGCACAAAGCTGTGGCTCCTGAGCAACATCGTCAGCAAGTACCGAAAGGTGGCCGGGGCACGGGTGAGGACTGACCCCAACGTCCGCGCTGAGGTCATGAAGGCCAAGCGGATCGTCCCCGACTACTACAAGAAACTCAACGAGCCGATCACCGAGGAGAAGCAGTCCACCATGGACAATGTGTTCCGGGCGTTCGGCGTGGGCAAATGAGCACCACAAATGACCTATAGCGAGAAAAACGTGAGCAATGATTTCACCCTCTATCTGGCTGTCGCCGGGCAGAATGTCAGTTCCTTCCCCTATCATGCGTGCGCTGCCCACCTCTACGGGCCTGACGGGACAGGGAAAGCCCCAGAGTGGTGTAGCCCCGACACGGAAGTGATTGACGGCACCGGCACCGAAGCGCTGTATGACGGCATCTTGGGCGCTTTGGCGGCAGTTAGAGAGCGCAGCATTCCGGCATCCTCCATCACGATTGTGGTCTACAATGCCGGGCACCAGCTACTTCCGATTTTCGGCACGCGCACTTTGCAGGCTCGGCGTGACGGGAGGTACTTTAAATGGAAGCATAAACCTACGTTGGTGCGCATTGATAATGAGGCTGAGGCCTTGGGCATAACGCTTGGCTGCCGTGTTGTAGGCTGTTCGGCATCCGAAGAGTACGAACGGCTTAACGCTGTGGCGGACGACGCGGCCAACCGCAAACAGACCTTCCTTGACGACATAGAGGCCGGAACCGAGAGTTTCACTCGCCGCAAAGCACGGGGCTGACCATGCTGGACCAACACGGAGGAAAGGCCCTGAAGTTCAATCCATGGCTGGCTCCCCGTGATGGTTCAGCCTTGGCGGTCTTAGCCAATGAGGTCTTTGAGGCGCTTTCCCCGCCCGAGATAACGCCGGGAAGGAAGCACCGGGCCGATGCCGAGAGAAGGAGGGGGCGCTGTGTGGCGTCCCTTCTCGCCAACCTTACCGCTGTCCATTCCGCTCCGAGGGCCTTGGGCTATACCGGCTTGGCGGTTCGGCTTAGGCGAGATGCTACCACGCGGTACAGCACCAACCCGTTCGGCTACACGCTGCAAGTCTTGTCAGCCTGCGTTTCCGCCATGGAACGCTCAGGGCTCGTTTATGTGGTCCGAGGCAAGAAGGGGCGGGCGGCAACCTCCATCGCACCCAGTGAGTCCCTGTGTGCCAAGCTGGAGGCGTCTGGCGTGGAGGTGTCCGATATAATGCTGGTGCCGGGAGCCGAAAGCATCCTTCTTAAGCACAAACCGCCCGGCACCGTGGGGAGGGCTGCTACGGGCGTCCTTGTGGATTACCGCGATACGTCCGAAACGCTGACTATGCGGGAGGAGATGGAAGCCATCAACGCCGGGATCAATGCGGCAGATATTCGGTACGATGGTCAGCCCATTCCGCCACAGCATCTGGTGCGAATCTTTCAGGTGCCGGAATTGCCGACCGAACGGAAGCCGCCAAACTTCAACCTCCATGGACGGCTATATGGCGGCTTCTGGGCCGGCCTTGAGCGGGAGAAACGGGGGGCCATCACCATCGCCGGGGACCCGATTGCCGATCTGGACTTTCGGGCGCTCTTCCTGCAAATCGCCTATGCAAGGCAGAGAGCCAAACTGCCTACCGGGGACCCCTACGCGCTACCCGGATTGGAGAACCACAGGGATGGCGTCAAGAAGGCCACGGCGTCCTTGTTCGCAAAGAGCGGAAACATCTCCGCAATGCGCTTGCCCTCAGAGGCAAAATGAACCGCCCCGGGTTTGCCGGAGGCTCCAACTCTTGAGTAGGATGGAGCATCAT
>NZ_CFHTCS010000370.1:0-4191 GCF_984369615.1 Martelella sp.
CCAGTATGGCGGCGCACTCAACCAGGTGCCCGGAACGATCTTCAAAACCACGACATTCAGCGGCATAGCACCCGGAACAAACTACCGGCTCGACGTTGTAGAACCCGGTCATGGCGCCTTTCAAACCCCGGGAATGATTCGGCTTCTCGTTTACGATAACAACGACGAAATTGCACAATACTGGAATGGCGGCGCGCCGGCGCCCTATGATGGCGGCCTTGTCGGCGGGACAGGCACCTGGGTCGAGGGCCTGGGCAACTGGACTGATCAAAGCGGAACGAAAGCTGCGGCCTGGGCCCGTTCTGTCGGCATTTTCGATGGCACGGGCGGCACCGTTACGGCGAGCGGAACGCTGGCCTTCGACAGGCTCGAATTTGCCGTGGACAAGTACAGTATCGAAGGCGGTGCCGGCAACGCGCTCTCGCTCTCGCCCTATTCCGCCGGAAGCGGCCAGATCGCCGTCACCAATGGCGGCCAGACCGCGACGATCGCCGTCGATATCGGCAACGGCAACAATTACAGCGCTTCCGGCCCAGGCGCCGTGGTCAGCACGCTGGAAAAGACCGGCGCCGGCACGCTCGTCTTCACCGGCACCAAATCCTATACCGGGCTGACGACGGTGTCGGCCGGCACGCTGCGCCTCGGCAATGGCGGCCAGACCGGCGGCCTGACCGGCGGCGCCACGGTCGCTTCATCCGCCCATTTCGGCGGCGCCGGCAGCGTCGGCGGCGATGTCGCGATCAATACGGGCGCGACGCTTTTCGGCGACCAGAACGGCGTTCTCGCCATTGCCGGCGATCTCGCCTTCCAGACGGGAACCACGCTCCAGGTCGGCCTGAACGGGCCCTCGACAACGCCGATCTTCACGTCGAATACACTGACGCTCGGCGGCGTCGGCGCAACCACCATCAACGTCGATTCCTCCGGCGCGCCTGGCGGGCTTTATGCCCTGATCAATTCCGCGACCGCGCCGTCCGCTCCGAACCCGGCCAATCAGTTCGTGCTGGGCAGCAATATCCCGACCGGAAGTTCCGTGAACTATACCCCGGTCGGCCATGTCTATCTGAACCTGGCGGGCAGCGGTCCGGCCGGTCCGGACTTCGTCTACTGGGACGGCCTGACCACCAGCGGCACGAACCCCATCTCCGGCGGAATGGGCAACTGGAACACGTTTGACGCGGCCAATACCAACTGGGGCAATGCCGACCCGCCGACGGCACACAGCGACTGGAAACAGGGCGACATCGCGATCTTCACGGGCAATGCCGGCACGGTCGCCGTTCAGACCCAGAACGGCGCCAACCCGGTCGAAGCCGGCGGCCTTCAATTCGCCCAGACCGGCTACGCGATTTCCGGCGATACGCTGACGCTCGTTTCCGCCAATGCCGACAATCTGGCGGAAATCGCGGTCGGCCCCGGCGCAACAACGACGGCGACGATCAATTCCGTCCTCGACGGCACCGCCGGCATCAACAAGACCGGCGCGGGCGAGCTCGTTCTTGCGGGCGACAACCTCTATTCGGGCGGAACCCGCCTGACGGGCGGCGTTCTGACGGTTTCGAAGGATGCCAATCTCGGCGCGTCCTCTGCAGGCGTCGCTTTTGCCGGCGGCACGCTGAAGGCGGCGGCCGGATTTTCCACCGGCAGGGCGATGACCATCGACAAGCATGGCGGCACGATCGAGGTCGCAAACGGCGGCGACACGCTGACCGCCACCGGCGTCATTTCCGATGACCCCGGCAATGGCGGCGGCGTTCTGGAAAAAACCGGCGCGGGGACCCTCGCGCTCGCCGGCGCCAATACCTATACCGGCGGCACGGCCGTCCGCGAGGGCACGGTCTCCATCGGCAAGGACCAGAACCTCGGCGCGACGACCGGCGGCGTGCTGCTCGACGGCGGCCGGCTCTCGACCGCATCGAGCTTTTCCACGGCACGCACATTCCAGCTCACCGGCAATGGCGGCACGATCGACATTGCCGCCGGCGCCGACACACTGACCGCAACCGGCCGTTTCGTCGACGCCACCGGCCAGACCGGCAGCCTGACCAAAACCGGCAGCGGCACGCTGGTGATGACCGATGACAACACCTATACCGGCAAGACGACCGTTGAAGACGGCACGCTGCAACTGGGCAATGGCGGAGCAACCGGCTCGCTTGTCGGCGACATCGCAATCAGCTCAAATGCCATTGTCGATGTCATGCGCTCCGCCAAATGGGTGTTTGGCGGACAACTCTCCGGCGCCGGCCGTTTCAACCAGCTGGGCACGGGCACAACCACGCTGACGGCCGACAGCTCGTCATTCTCCGGCACCACGGCGGTCACCAATGGCGACCTCTCGGTCTCCGGCAAGCTCGGAGGGGAAACGACCGTCAGCGGCACCGGGCTCCTGAGCGGCAACGGCCTGCTTGACCGCGTCGCGGTCATAAAGGGCGGCAAGATCACGGCCGGCACGACCGACAGCATCGACACGCTGTCGATGAATACGCTGAGCTTCGCGCCGGGGTCTGGACTTTACGCCAATGTGGTCTCGAAAAACACCGCCAACGGCGTTGAAGCGAAGGCCGACCTGCTCGACGCCAGCGGCGCGGTCGCCATCTCGGGCGGCCAGGTCACCGTGGCAGCCGAAGGCGGCTCGGTCATCGACGGCACCACGGTGACGATCGTCTCTTCGGACGACAGCGTCAACCGCAGCGACGCCGACGGGGACGGCACGGCGGGCTTCGATCCGGATGTCGCCTCAACTTCGGCCTATGTCGGCGCGGATATCGGCTATACCGCCAAAACCGTCTTCCTGACGCTGAAGGACCTGACCAATAACGGAACCACGCTCTGCATTCCCGGGCTGACCGCCAACCAGTGCAACACGGCGGGCGGCATCAACTCCCTCGGACCGAATGATCCCCTGGTCAAGATCATCAAGGGTCTGCCCAAGGATCAGCTCGGACCATCGCTCGACCAGCTTTCCGGCGAGGGCTATTCCTCGATTGACTCGGCAATGGTCGATGACAGCCGCTATGTGCGCGATGCCACTAATACCCGGCTTCGCCAGACCTACCGGGATCCGCAAAAACCCGCCCCGTCCATGGCGAGCAATTATGCCGCTGTTGACGGCACGGGCCAGACACTGGCTGAAGACGCACCCGGCACCGGCGCCTGGATGACAGCCTACGGCTCGTGGAACGATTACAAGGCCACCGGCGATACGGCCGAAATGAAGAACAATGTCGGCGGCGTCTTCATCGGCGCGGACATCCCGGTCTTCGACACAATGCGCTTCGGCGCGGTCGCCGGTTACGGCAGCAGCAGCTATGATATCAGCAGCCGCGGCACCTCGGCGACCAGCAATGACTGGACCTTCGGCCTTTACGGCGGCGGGGCAGTCGACAACTGGGACATCAATTTCGGCACGGCCTATACCTGGCACGAAGTCTCGGCCGATCGTCAGGTCACCATTCCGGGACTCAGCGAGCGGGAGAGCGCGGACTACGGCGCCGGAACCTACCAGGTCTACGGCGATGTCGACTACATGTTCGAACTCGCCTCGAACTTCGATGCCGGCCCCTTCGCCGATGCCGCCTATGTCTACCAGCAGACCGACGGCTTCACCGAAACCGGTGGCATGGCGGCGCTCACCCGCAACGGCTCCAACATGAGTACCGGCTTCACAACGCTCGGCGTGCGCACCAGCTATGAACTGGAGAGCGAGAGCTTCGCCGGGCAGGTCGTGGCATCGGCCGGGTGGCGACGCGGCTACGGCGATCTCGCCGGCGTCGGCGCGCTGGCCTTTGCCGGCGGCACCTCGTTCGACATCACGGGCGCGCCGATTGCCAAAAACCAGGCAGTCCTGAATGTCGGGTTGCAGACCTCGCTCAATGAAAGCCTGGACGTCGAGGTCAACTATATCGGCCTGTTCGCGTCCGACTATCAGAGCCAGAACGTGGTCGGACGCCTCAATCTGCGCTTCTGATCACGCTCGGTCACAGGGATGACCAGACAGCAAAAAGGCCCCTCCCGATTTGGGGAGGGGCCATTTCAGTCTGAGGAACTTCAGTAAGATGCCGGGCCTTGCGCCCGGCATCTTGGTTTCGCTTTGCCCGGTCACTCCGGATCAGAACCTGATATTGAGCTTTGCGGTGACGTTCTGGCTGCGGTTGCCGCCGGCGAACTGGCCGGTATAGTTGACCCCGA
>NZ_CFHTCS010000371.1:0-4149 GCF_984369615.1 Martelella sp.
GCGATGATCATGGCGAAGCACCAGAGCGGCCAGCCGAACCGCCGCGCCTCGACCAGCGGGAAGATCAGCAGCACGAAGGCGGCGGCGACGATCAGAACCCCGATGACATCGAGCGAAGACCGTTCGCTTGATACAATGTCGGGGATAAGGATGCGCCCGGCAATCACGGCGGCGATGCCGACCGGCACGTTGATGTAGAAGATCGAGCGCCATTCAAGCCCGAAAAGGTCGATCGCGATCAGCCAGCCGCCGATCAGCGGGCCGGAGACGATGGCAATGCCGCTTGCTATCCCGAACAGCGAGAAGGCGCTGGAGCGCTCCTTGGAGGCAAACATGTCCTGCGCCAGCGCCAGAACTTGCGGCGCCATGATCGCGGCGCCCAGCCCCTGGCAAAGCCGCGCGACCACCAGCGCCGTGATATTGGGCGCGGCGCCGGAACAGGCCGAAGCCACGGTGAAGAAGCCGACGCCGAAGAGAAACATCCGCTTCTTGCCGATGATGTCGCCAAGCCGCCCGCAAGGCATCAGCGCCAGCGCGAAGACCATCACATAGCCGGCGATGACCCATTCCAGCGACGAGCTGTGGGCATCAAGATCCTTGCCGATGACCGGCAGCGCCACATTGACGATGGTGGCATCGAGAAGGTTCATGAAGGCGGCCGCGATCAGCACCGACATCGCCAGCCATCGTCCCGGATAGGCCGGCGCTTCCGTCTCAGCCGCCTGCGTCATGCACGTCCCCGTTGTCAATGATCCCTTCCTCATCCTTTGCCGCTCGCGGCGAACAAGTCAATCAGAGCTATGCCAGAAGCAGCGTCAGCACGCCGAGCACGACGAGCACGCAGCCAAGCGCCTCGGCCGCGGTCATCTTCTCCTTGAAGACGAGGACCGAGGTGGCGAAGGAGAACAGCATCTCCACCTGCGCCACCGCCTTGACGATCGCCGCCTGCTGCAGGGTCATGGCGATGAACCAGCCAAAGGAGGCCGTCGCGCCGACGAAGCCGACCGCGAGCGCCGGCCGCCAGGCTCTTGCCACCTTGGCCAGCTCGGCGCGATCGAAAGCTAGCATGTAGACGAGCATGGCGACCGTCTGAACCGCGATGACGATGACCAGCGTGAAGGCGGCCTGCATGATCGCGTCGGGCTGCGGCAGGCTCGGCGCGAGCGCCAGAGACGCCGCGCGGTAGGAGACCGCAGAAAGCCCGAACAGCGTGCCCGATGCGATGCCGACCAGCGCCGTGCGGGTCAGAAGTCCGCGAACGAGACCGCCAAAGCCCATGTCATTGCGCGACAGCGAGATCAGCATGACGCCGGCGATCGAGATGAGGATGGCCGCGATCGCGGCGAAGGATATGGTTGCGCCGAAGAAGATGAAGGCGAGGATGGCCGCCTGCGCCGGCTCGGTGCGCGAATAGGCCGTTCCCACGACGAAATTGCGGAAGGAAAACAGATAGACCAGCAAGAAGGTGGCACCGATCTGGCTGACCGCGCCGATCAGCGCCCAGAAGGCGAAATCGCCGTTCGCCGCCGGCACCGGCCGGTCGAGGCCGTAGGCCAGGAAAGCGAAATAGAGCGCGGCAAAGGGCAGGCCGAAGCCGAAACGGGTGAAGGTGGAGCCGAGCGTGGCCATGCGCCCCTTCAGATATTTCTGAAGCGTGGAGCGCATGTTCTGCAGAAAGGCGGCGGCGAAGGTGATGCCGATCCAGAGTTCCATGGGATGAAGACCTTGTGAGGCGGGCAACCGAAGGGGTGAAAGTCAGTTCACGCTCGCTCAAAGCCTGCCGCAGGCGGTCTTGCAGAAATGCGCGAAGAACCGGGCCGGCAGGCGCTTTCTGTCCTGCAGGATGATCGCGCCGCAAGGCGAAAAGCTGATCGGTCCGGTTTTCATCCCTTCTGCTTAGCACAGTCTCGCCCGCCCCGGAAGCAGGCCGGCCGCGCACTGACGGAAATCAGTTTCCTTCCCGCGCCGGCTCTGCCATAAGCAAACCCATGACCAGAACACATCCCGAAGCCGCCGATTTCGCGACGATCCGTGACTGGGTCTTCGATCTCGACAACACGCTCTACCCGCATCACGTCGACCTCTTCGCCCAGGTCGACCGCAACATGACCGCCTATGTGTCGAAACTCCTATCGCTGCCGGAAGACGAAGCGCGCGTGCTGCAAAAGAACTATTACCGCGACCACGGCACGACGCTGCAGGGCCTGATGATCAATCACGACATCGATCCCAATGACTTTCTTAAAAAGGCGCACGAAATCGACTATTCCGTGCTGGAACCGAACCCGGTTCTGGGCGCGGCGATCAAGGCGCTGCCGGGCCGCAAGTTCATCTTCACCAACGGCTCCGTGCCGCATGCGGAAAAAACCGCGGAAGCGCTCGGCATCCTCGATCATTTCGACGAGATTTTCGACATCGTGGCCGCCGGCTTCACGCCGAAGCCCGAGGCCGATGCCTACGCGAAATTCCTCCGCCGCTCCGGGGTGGATACGGACCATGCCGCCATGTTCGAAGACCTGCCGCGCAATCTGCGGGAGCCGAAGACGCTCGGCATGAAGACGGTGCTGATCGTCCCGCCTAATCTGGAATACGGTTTCGCCGAGACCTTCGAACGCCTTGGCGACGAGACCGCCCATATCGACTACGTCACCGAAGACCTCGCGGGCTTTGTCGGCGCCGTGCTGGATTTCCATGGTGAACGGAATATGAATTACCGATAATTCAGCTACCTTGCGGATAATTAAGTCGTCCCGGCGGCAACGCTCGCTTACCTTCATCTTGTCATCACGGCAAAACGAGGATTTGAGCCATGACCGTCAAGCATCTGACCCTGACCGCACTCACCGCGACACTGGCCTTCGGCGCGACCGCCATGCCCGGCGCGGCGCGCGACATGCGCGGGCCCGCCCCCGTTGAACGCGGCTATATCTTGCTCCTGAAGAATGCCGACGCCGACGGGAACGGAAAGATCACCGAGGAAGAAGTCGCGGCCTTCCGGGACGGGCGTTTCGCGGCAATCGACGTCAATGGCGACGGCGTGATCACGCCCGGCGAATTTGCCGACGCCCGCAAGGCGAAGATCGCCGAACTCCGCAAGACCAATCCCCGCCCCGGGGCGCGCGGCGAAGACCGCGCCGCAATGGCGAAGGAGCGGAATAACGAGAACCGCGACGGCTGGAGGCCGCGCATGGCCATGAAGGACGGCGACCGCAGGATGAGCCCCGATGGCGAACGCCGCCAGGGCAAATGGGACGGCCATCATCAGGGCGCCATGCAGCGCGTCTTCTTCGTCCGCGCCGACAGCGACCGCAGCGGCCAGATCTCGCAGGAGGAATTCGCCGCCTTGTCCGCGAAGATGTTTTCCCGCATGGACCGCAACGGCGACATGGTGATCACCGTCGACGACCTGCCGGATCGCCCGATGCGCTGGTAGACATTCCGCACACGTTCTTTCGACCGTCTCCATCGGTCGCGTCCGATGCGCTTCATCGGCATGCCCTCGCCTCCCGGCGGGGGCATTTGCGTTTTTCGCCGATGAACCTCAAAGCCGTCGGCAAAGATTGACGCACTGGCGCGCCTCGCCTAGAGCAGTGGGACAGCTAGACGCTTGACGGATTCTTCCGCGCCGCCCGGCGCGACATTGACAAGGACGACCCATGACCGACCACGCATCGCTTGAAAAAACCATCGAGACCGCATTTGAAAACCGCGCCGAAATCTCCATTTCGACCAGGGGCGAAGTGCGCGAAGCGGTCGAGGATGCGCTCAACCTGCTGGACAGCGGCGAGGCACGCGTTGCCGAGCGGCAGGAACACGGCGCCTGGAAGGTCAACCAGTGGCTGAAGAAGGCGGTTCTGCTCTCCTTCCGCCTGAACGATATGGAAGTGGTCAAGGGCGGTCCGGGCGATGCCACCTGGTGGGACAAGGTGCCCTCCAAGTTTGCGGGCTGGGGCGACAACCAGTTCCGCGCCGCCGGCTTCCGCGCCGTGCCGAACGCCGTCGTGCGCCGCTCGGCCTATATCGCGCCCGGCGTGGTGCTGATGCCCTCCTTCGTCAATCTCGGCGCCCATGTCGATGAAGGCACCATGGTCGACACCTGGGCGACCGTCGGCTCCTGCGCCCAGATCGGCAAGAATGTGCATCTCTCCG
>NZ_CFHTCS010000372.1:0-4128 GCF_984369615.1 Martelella sp.
GGCGCCCGCGTCCAGCATGACAGCGGCACCTATGAGATCGGTACGGTCCAGACCACCGGCAACACGGTCGACTGCCCGGACGGCATGTTCATCACCGGCCTGCGCTGCCAAAACTATGACTGGGCGGTGCGCGAGATCTATGTGCGGGCCAAATATGCGAGGAACCAGTAATGGCGACAGTTCTTTCACCCGACAGCGCCAATGCGCTCAATCCGGATCTCGATCACGATACGCTCGGCTATCTTCTGTCGCTGGCCTATCCCGGCGCCGAGCCGGGCAGGGATTTTAGCACTGGCCATATTGTCGATGATGACAGCGGCGAGCGCGTCGGTTCGGCCGTGATCCTCGACTGGCAGGTCGATGCGGCCTTTCCGACGCCGGACGATCTCCATGCCATGCTCGATGCGCATCGCGATGCGGTTGAGGCCTTTGCTCGGGAGCGTGCAAACCGCGCTATGCGCCTTGCCGTCGATGCCGAGCGGGATCGCCGGATTGCGGCGGGTTTCTTGTTCAATGGCGTTCTGTATCAATCCCGGGCGGAAGACCGGGAGAACATTGCAGGCGCGGCAACGGCAGCGCTTGGCGCCATGATCAACGGTGCTGAGGCCGGCGACTATCGCTGGCATGACGGCGACAGCGACTTTGTCTGGATCGCCGCCGATAACAGCACCCACAAAATGGATGCGGCGACCATGTATGCGCTGGGTCAGGCCGCCCTTGCCCACAAGCAGGCGCATATCTTTGCCGCCCGGGCGCTGAAGGATCTGTCATCGATCCCGGCAGATTTTGCCGCCGGCATCCACTGGCCGGAGTAGCACCATGCCATCCCTGACAATTGGAACAAGCCTCGCGGCCACGCGGCCGCCGGGGCGCGGGCAATGGTGGGCGTCCGCCGCCTATCCGGCCGATGACGCTGCCACAGGTCTGACCCTCGGCCCGGCCGCCATCATGGATTTTGGCGGCAATCGCTATGCGACGATCGAGGGCTGGTGGGAACTGCCAGCTTATGCGGCGGGCGATGCCGAGGGGATAGGTAATCCGCCCGCCGCCATTCTTGATTTTTCCACTGACAGATATGCGAGGTGAACCATGCGAAACGCTGGTTTTGCGGAGATGATTGATTTTACCCGGCCCGGCTCGGCGACCTATGTCGATGCCGATGGCGTGATCAGGGTCGCTGCGGTGAACGTGCCGCGCTTTGATTATGCAAACGGGCGGCGGCAGCTGTTGCTGGAGGGGCCGGCGACGAATTTTATCGCGGCCGGAGCAAATCCACGATTATGGGGTGGGAATGGAGGAGACATCGCAGACTATGATGTCCCCTTCGGGGTCCTTACAAATGGGGTCCTGTCTATCAGCCGGGGAGAGTCTTATCACCGAGTTTCCCGAAGCTTTAACCAAGGATTTTCCGAGGGAGACAAACTCGGTTTTCTTGCTGTCGTGAAAGAGGGAGACAACTCCAGTGGTCAGGTTGGGGTGACTGTCGGCTTCGCCGACGAGGAAATGACCCGGTATGGCGTGGTTGAATATGCCTTTGATACTGGCGAGTTTAACCTGCGCCAGGAATCTGCCTGTTCTTTTGACAACCTCTCTGCACTCGAATTGGCGTCCGGCGTTGTTCTCATTCGCGGCACCATGACGGCTAAGACTGATGTCATCTCGGGGAGTTTCGGAGTGGGGCCGCGCTCAAGCGTACCCGGACAGAATGTCGTGGTGTATGCCGGCCAAATGGAATTCGGCGCAAATCCATCTTCACTAATTTACAGTATCGATGGAAGTGACACCACTCGTCCTGCTGACAAAGCACAACTGACTGAGCCGGTTGCTGCGTTGTTGAGGCGTGATGAGGTCAGTCTTTTGGTGCAGGGCCAGGGCTTTCAAGGCGAAGGCGGGCGTCTTGTCGGCGATGGCTCGTCGCGTCGCATTGTCGGCTTTGGCACCAGCGAGACAGCGATCTACGCCGGAAACGCCAACGCCGTAACGATCGGAGAGGCCGCGCGCCCATTGCCGGCTTTTGGCATCGCGGTTGCCAACAGCATTCCCGACAGCGCCAAACGGGGAAGCTTCAACAGCGAAGCCGTGGTGAGCAACGCTTTCCCGCTCGATAGCGGTTTCGAAGAGGTTTTTCTCGGGCGGGATGGTGCCGGGCGGTTTGCCCCCGGTTGGTTCGACAAGATTGTCATCTGGCCTTTCCGCATGACGGATGAGGACCTTCAAACAAAGGCGGAGCCCTATGCGTGATGTGTTCCTGAAGTTTGCCGACCATGCCGAAGCGTGGGCGGTACTCGCCGGCGCGGGCATGACGGTTGCGGCCGGAGAAGAGGACGAAACCCGTCTTACCTATCGCGATACCGGACTGCCGGCAGGCATGCTGGCGCTCAAGCCCGTCGGCGCTGCTTGCGATGGTCTCGTCTACGCCCCGACCGGCAAGACCGTAACTGGCGGCGACGGCATCGCCTATCCGGACATGGCGGCCGTCGACGGCTATCACGTCAATTTCCGTCTGGCCGACGGCGCGGCTCTGCCGGCGGAGCTGGCGGCCCATGTGGTCGCGCCGGAACCGGCAACGCCCGCCGAACGCTTCGCCTGAGCGACTTGCTGCGCCTATCGGATGACGCTCTCGTGAGGCTTATCGGAGGACCCGGTTTGTATAGCTCAGTCGGATGCGGTTGAGCATATACCCCAGTGCAATTCCGGCAGCGGCGCCTACGGCTTTGATACTGGCATCGCCAATTCGGGGATGCCGCGTCGGCACAAGATGCTGCAGCGCTTCGATGGTGAAAGAGCCCAGCAGTACGAAAATGGCCGCATAGAGCCAATGCTTCGGAAACGCCAGCACGAACAGCATGCCGAGAAGCACGAAGGCCAGTGCACGATCGATATCAACCGGCAGAATGTCGCTCGGCCGCAGGCCGATCGGTGAGACGGTTGCAAAAACAATGAAAGCCAGCGTGCCGATCGCCAGAGTGCGCAGAAATATCGTTGTCATAGATTTGTAACATTACGCTCTTCGCGTTAGCTGGCAAGTGTCAAATCTTTAATGATCGCGGCGACCCGATAAGCCAACCATCCGGGTGTTGCCCGGAAACTCCAAGGGAAAACCAAAATGGAAATCACCACGGTCTCCGAACCGGGGGCAGCCTTCGTGCGCGGGCACGAGGGGGCGCCCACCATTGCCTATCTCGATCCGACCGGTACGCCGACGCTCTTTGCCGGCTTCACCATGAACTCGCCCTATTGCCGGCTGGAACTGGCAAAGATCGGGATCACGCGGATCGTCCCCGGCAAGACAACAATCTCGCTTGAAGACGGCGACCGGATCTTCCGCGCCGTGCTCAATCAGGGCTATGCAAAGGAGGTGGTCGCCAATTCACCGGCGGATCGCACGCAGTATCAGCTCGATGCCGCAACCAGCGCCGCCTATAATCTCGGCGGCCGCGTGGTGAGCAAATGGCGTTTCGGCAAGCTCTGGCGTGCCGGGAAGCTGAAGGCGGCCGCTGATTATCTGGCCACGCATTACAACACCTCGAAGGGAAAGCGCCTCTCGGGGCTTGTTCGGCGGCGCCGGGAAGAGGCGCTGCTGTTCGAACAGGGCATCTATACCGGTGTGTATGCCGCCGCGCCTGAAGGCGTTCCGCGCAAGGCCACGGGCATCGTGCCGAAAACAGGTGATCCCGTCGTGCGCGATGTCCAGACCATGCTCACAAAACGCGGTTTCGATCCCGGCGCGATCGATGGCTGGTTCGGCGAGAAGACGAAAGCGGCCGTGCTTGCCTATCAGATGGCGCATCCGCATCTCAAGAATGACGGGATCATCGGGCCGGCGACCATTGCCCAGCTGCGCCGGGACATGAAGGCCGCTCGGGATGCCGCACAAAAGTCCGGGGCCTCAGCAGCGGCCACCGGCGCGCTCGCCTGGGCGTCCGGTCTGCCGGTCGGCTGGATCGTCGGCGGCGTTGCCGTTGCCGCCGCGCTCTGGTTCGCCTGGCGCTATCGCGATGTCATCGCGCGCCGGATCAACACGCTGACCGGTCACGAGGTGTGGGTATGATCGCCGCGATCGTGACATGGCTTGCGAAGCTCGGCGCAGGCGGCCTTCTCGATCGCGCCGTCGACCTGATCGAACAG
>NZ_CFHTCS010000373.1:0-4099 GCF_984369615.1 Martelella sp.
CCTGCCGCGACTTCGCGCTCTTGATGATGGAGGCGGCTCGCTCGCTCGGGCTCGCGGCCTCTTTCGTGACCGGTTACATCTATGTGCCGGACCGCGACGGTTCCGTGACCTTGGGCGGCGGTTCGACCCACGCCTGGTGCCAGGTCTATCTGCCCGGAGCGGGATGGGTGGAGTTCGATCCGACCAACGGCATTGTCGGCAATCGCGATCTCATCCGCGTCGGCATCGCCCGCGACCCTGGCCAGGCGGTGCCGCTGTCGGGCAGCTACGATGGCGGGGCACTCGATTTCGACGGCATGGAAGTGCGGGTCAATGTCACGACGCAGCCGAATGATTTAAGCGCGGCGGTATGACCACGCCGCCGTGGCGGCTTGCATAGCGGACGCGCCAACGTTCCGGCGAGGATATTGCGAAGCGGGATCGATTTATTCGGCCGTTCGACCGGGCGGAACGCCGCGCTGCCGCGTTACGTCTGTAGATGTGATCGACCCATCACTCAAAGCAAGGGACAGGTAAGACATGAAGATACGCGCTGGCTTTCATATCGGCTACGACTGCGAACATCCGACGCCGATGCTGCTGACCCTCAATGTGTTCCCGTCCCGCTGGGCGGATCTGCTGACGGCGCAGGTCCTGTCCTTCGATCGTCCAATCGATGTATCGGCCTATACCGACGTTTTCGGCAATGCCTGCAACCGCATCGTCGCGCCGCCGGGCAGGACCACGATTTCCACCGCGTTCGAGATCTATGACGACGGCCTTGCCGATCCTGTTCCCTATGGCGCCATTCAGCACCAGATCAACGACCTGCCTGATGACGTGCTGGTCTACCTGCTCGGCAGCCGCTACTGCGACACCGACCGGCTTGCCGATTTTGCCTGGAGGACCTTTGCCGATACGCCGCTCGGATGGCCGCGCGTTCAGGCGATCCTGGATTTCACCCATCAGCGGATCGCATTCGACTATATGAAGGCTGACCCGTTCCGGACCGCCTTTGGCGGGTTCACCGAAGGCGTCGGGGTTTGCCGCGACTATGCCCATCTCGCCATCACGCTCTGCCGCTGCCTCAATATCCCGGCGCGCTATTGCACCGGGTATCTCGGCGATATCGGCGTGCCGAGGGATCCGAACCCGATGGATTTCAGCGCCTGGATGGAAGTCTATCTCGGCGGTCGCTGGTATACGGTCGATGCGCGCCACAACAGGCCACGCATCGGTCGCATCCTGATGGCGAGAGGCCGCGATGCCACGGACGTGGCGATGTCGACCGCCTTCGGTCCCGCCATTCTCCGACAGTTCGATGTCGTCACCGAGGAAATCTGAACCGGCAAATCGTGTACAAAAGGCTCAAGTGAGATCAGAGGCTGTCAGGGTATAGACCGCCTTGCGGCCTTTCAGATAGATTCTGCGTGCGGCGTCGTAAATTTTCTCACGCGCTGCATCGAAAGCGGCGAGATAAGGCTCTTCGCCATCGGCAGGATTGCGCAGAGCATCGGCCCTGGCGAAAAACATCACTTCGAACATGCCGTCATGGCCGGTAAATCGGACACGTTTGCCGTTGTTGTCATAACTCCGGCTCTGATTGGGGAATTCTAGTGCCATGACCGAATAGATCCTTGAGAACGTGGCGCGAAATGCCACTGGTTTGTGAAGCAGGGACTGCCGTGAGCAAAACACCGCCAGACCGGGATTTTCTTGCCCGATCTGTCGCAGTATCCGCTGAGGACGGCGTGGCGGGTTCAGCCTTTCGGCTTGCCACGCGTCATATTGCTGTTGCCGGCGCTTCTGACCAGCGAACCGGCAAGCGGCGCGTCGACAACCGCTGTCGTCTTCTCCTTCTTGGGCTTTCTGATTTCGCGATTGCTTCGCTTTTGACCCTTGGCCATCTGGAAACTCCATGTGTCCGGCGCGCTTTGTTGCGGTCGCGCCTTCTGCTTGCCGCTTGTGAATCCGGGAATTGCGCACGCCGAGGGAATTTTCTCGAGGGCTTCGCCGGGCATTCAGTCCATGATGTCGTTCAGCCAACAAGCGCGCTGGCGCATGCCGTGGCGGCGCCGCGACTTGCGCTGTCGTCTCCCGGCATCGTCGCCCAGCCGCCGGTCTCAATGAACTGACGCTGCTTGTAGGAACTGTCGATGGCCTTCAGCGTGCTCAACTGCTGCGCCGAATCAGGCGCCGTCTTGAATCGCTGGACGCAAATAACCGTCGCCAGTTCGTCGCGGGAGAGCTCCCCGGCTTCCGCGGCAAGCGTTCTTGACGTGCCGCCTGTCACCCATCCGCCCCAGGTAAAGCCGACGGCGATCGTGACGATGGCGGTGATGATACAGGCCCAGACGAGCGTCGATTTTGCCGGGTGATAGGCTTTCCACCGCTCTCCGATGGAGGACGCTCCATTGTTTTCTGCTGCCATGATGCCGATTCCTTCCGATTTGGGATGCATTGTCTGATGTGATCGGCGGCAGCGCTCCCCGGCCGCTTCAGCTTAGATGGACGCGCCCTGTTGGCGTCGCGGCCCTGGCAAAACGCTCCCTGTTGCGCGCGTGCACGCGCATCGCTTCACAATGTGAGCGAAAGTCTGTAGAGCATTTTATACAGGCGATTTTTGTAAAAGTCCGGGTTTAGCGAACCTTAAAACTACATATATCGATGATCGGGAGTAAATAACAGTCCATGATATTAATATTTTTAAAATAATTTCATTTTTTCATTTTTCAATTTTCTTCAACAGAACTGAATTCCCGCCTTGTTTTAAACACGAAAGAAGCGCATATGACGTCCATCGATCTTGTTTGACGAACTTTATTTTGCGCATCGCGCTCTGGTGATTTTCCCATCAACATCGATCTTATCGTTCGGTCGCGGCCCTTAACGCCCGCCGGACATCTTCTCCGATTGATTGAAAGGAAATCGTCATGAGCACTGGCACAGTGAAATTTTTCAACGCCACCAAGGGTTTCGGCTTCATTGAGGTTGAGGGCGGCGGATCGGACGTGTTCGTCCATATCACTGCCGTTGAACGCGCCGGAATGCGTTCCATATCCGAAGGCCAGAAACTGAATTTCGACGTCGTGACCGATGATAGGTCCGGCAAAAGCGCTGCGGAAAACCTGCGCGCTGCATAAAATTTGTCTCTGTTCCGTGACCACGGATGTACTGGCACGGAATGTCGAGACGGATGGATCGGCCGGGCAATGCGCTCGGCCTTTCTTGCTTTGAGCGACCTTACACAGCGCGCAGCGGCGAACCTTTCGAGACAGATTTCGCGCGTCCCGGTCAAGTTTGGACCGGAGCCAGGAGAAGCCATGGATCGCAATATCGCAAAGGCCGAAATCGAACGGAACCATCGTTCCTGGATCGCAGCGCTTGCGCCTTACCGGCAGGCCAGGCCGCTCCGCAGCACGATCGAGATCGCGGTCACGGCGTTGCCCTTCGTCTGCCTGTGGGGACTGCTGGCACTGGCTGTCCTCAACGGCCACTGGTGGGCGCTGTTGCTGACGGTCCCCGCAGCCGGTTTCCTTGTGCGCCTGTTTGTCCTGCAGCATGACTGCGGGCATGGCGCGCTCTTCGCCCGCCGCCGCGCCAATGACTGGACCGGTCGCGTCATCGGCGTTTTCACCCTGACGCCATACGATTACTGGCGCCGGACCCACGCGGTTCATCACGCGACGACCGGCAATCTCGACAAGCGCGGCATCGGCGATGTCGATACGCTGACGGTCCGGGAATATCGTGCCCGATCGTTCTGGGGGCGGCTGCGCTATCGTCTTTATCGCCATCCGGTCGTGATGTTCGGGTTCGGTCCCGCCTGGCTGTTCATTTGCCAGTACCGGTTGCCGTTCGGCCTGATGCGGGCAGGTCTGGAGCCATGGACATCGACCATCGTCACCACCCTCGGCGCTGCCATTCCTGTCATCCTGCTGATGTGGCTCATGGGGCCGCTTGCGTTTCTGACGGTACAGCTGCCGATCACGCTGATGGCTGCGACGGCCGGGGTGTGGCTGTTCTATATCCAGCACCAGTTCGAGGAAACCCACTGGTCTAAGGGCCGCAACTGGGATTTCCAGAATGCGGCGCTCAATGGCAGCTCGCATTACGACCT
>NZ_CFHTCS010000374.1:0-4087 GCF_984369615.1 Martelella sp.
CGTGCGTCCATTCGGACGCACAAAGGACGCTCTAACCTATTTTATCTACGCATCGTGCTTTCCGAAAATCGATTCCGATTTTCGGGCCGATGCGCTAGTTCAGGCTGCCGTAACCCAGGTCTTCATAGGCCTGGCGTGCCTCCTCCGGGCCGTTCACCGGAACAACATCCACATAGGTCTGCGGCAGAAGCTCCTCGCCGGCGAAGTAGCGCGCGACGTTTTCGGCCGAGGTTGCCCCGATCAGATAGGGTTGCTGGGCCACATTGGCGACGAAGGGGCTTCCCTCCTCGGCCATGATTTCCAGCGTCTCGGGTCCGCCGTCAAGCGCGGTGACCTTGATCTCCGTGCGGCCGGTTTCCTCCAGTGCCTGCACGATGCCGATTGCGGGCTGGTCCCAGCAGCCGACATGGATCGCGTCGATCGTGCCTTCCGGATACTGGCTCAGGAGATCGAGCGTCTGACGGCGGGCATCTTCCGGCGCATTGGCGAATTCCTCGGCCAGTTCCGGCTGGATGATCTCGATTTCCGGATAGTCCTGCAGCACATATTTCCAAAGCCCGGTGCGGATGCCGCAAATGCGCAGCGATTCCTCGAAGGCGTTGAAGACGGCGACCTTGCCCTTGCCGCCGATCGCATCCGCCATGTAGCGGCCGATCGTCGTGCCCATCGAATAATTGTCGGACGTGGTGTTGTTGGTGGAATAGGGCGAGGGGTGATCGACGGTGAAGACGGGAATGCCGGCTTCCTTCAGCGCCTCGAACTTCGGCTCGACCGAGCCGTCGCCGAGGATCGAGATCACCGCATCGACGCCGCGGTTCAAAAGCACATCGTGGTTGTCGGCATGGACCTGGTTGTCGCGGCCGCCGTCGACGGGAACGACCGTGCCGCCAAGTTCCTCGACCGTCGTGGTGGCCCCATTGAAGGCCTCGCGGTCCCAGAAGTGCTGGGTTCCGACGACGGCCACGCCGATGGTCTTGCCTTCAAGCGACAGACCGTCTTCCTGGGCCACAGCCGGAATGGCGTACAGTCCTGCAGCAGCGGCCATAAGAGCCGCAGCGACGATTTTATTCATATTCTCCTCCCTTGGAACTCCGTGACACCTCGGTGTCCATGGAACAAAAACAATTGGCTTTACAAAAGTCAAGAAATATTTCAATTGTAGAAATCTATGGAGGAGCATGCGTGACTGAACTGAGAATAGGACTGGATGTCGGCACGACCGCAATCAAGGTCGCCGCCTACACGCCGGAGGGCAAATGCGTGGCCGGCGCCGCCCGCGTCAACAAGGTATCGCGCCCCGCGCCGGGCCATGCCGAACAGGACATGGAAGCCATCTGGACGCTGACCGTGGAATGCCTCAGCGAATTGTCGGCGAAATGCGAGGGTGCTTCCTTTGCCGCGCTCGGGGTCTGCGCGCAGGGCGACGGTCTTTGGCTGATGGACGAAGCCGGCGCGCCCTGCGGCAACGCCATGCTGTGGAACGATACGCGGGCCTCCGCCGATCTTGAGACGCTGAGTGGAAGAGGCGCGACGGGCGCCGTGGGGCTTGGCTGCCACACCGACCTGTGGCCCGGCACCTCAGCCATGCTGTGGCGCTGGCTGCGCAGAAACCGCCCGGAAACCGCCTTGCGCGCCAGGGCAGCCTTTACCTGCGCCGACTGGATCGGTTACCGGCTCACCGGCCAAATCGCGACCGATTTCTCCAATGCCTCCATCCCCCTTATCGATTTTGACACCCGCAGCTACGGCCCGCGCCAGATCGACCTGCTTGAATGCAATGATCTCGGCAGCATTCTAGCACGCCCCAGGCACGCTTCGGAACAACTCGGCAGGCTATCCGCCGAAGCCGGGCGAAGGACCGGCCTTCCGGAAGGGCTGCCGGTTTCGGTGGGCACACTCGATCTTGCCGCGATGATTGTCGGCATGGGTCTCGACCGCCCGGGCCAGACGATGATGATCCTGGGCACGACGGCCGTCGTGAACATTCTCACCGATCACGTGACCCCGACCGAAAAGCCGGTCGGCGCATCGGCGCTGCATCCGACGAGCGAGGCGATCATCCGCATTCTGGCGCCTTCCACGGGAGCCGCCGCCTTCGACTGGTTCACCGCCCTTCACCCCAAAAGCCTCGGCGGCGAATCGACCGACGAGATCGCCGGCAAGCTCAACGCCCTCGTGGAGGATGTGCCGGCCGGAGCCAATGGCGTGACCTTCCTGCCCTATCTGAACGGCGAGCGCGCGCCCTTCGTCTCCCCTGACATCCGCGCGCAGTTCCACGGCCTGAGGGCAGACACGACCAAGGCCGAGATGGGCCGCGCCGTCATGGAAGGCACGGCGATGAGCCTGCGCCATTGTTTCGAGGCGGAAGACGGCTTGCCCCCGGCGCCGGTGCAACTGACCGGCGGCGGATCGAAAAACCCGGTCTGGTGCCAGATCATCGCCGATGTGATCGGCCAGGACATCGTGGTTTCGCCGGCCTCGGACCAGGGCTTGTGGGGCGCTGCTTGCCTGGGCGCCGCGGCTGCCGGCCTCGGCGACGCGATTGCCCTTTCGAGGCGCGAGGAGACTGCCGTCGTCTATCGCGCCCGCCCTGAAATCCACGCACGATATTCGACGGTCTACCGCCGCTACGCGCTGATCTCTTCAGCCATGCGCACCCTGCAGACCGCACTGAACAGCCTGAAGGAGGAGAATGCATGAACGCAATGATGAGAGCGGCCGTCTACCACGCGCTCGATGATATCCGGCTGGAAGACAGGCCCGTTCCCGAAATCGGCCCCGGCGAGGTTCTCCTGAAGACGCTGGCCTGCGGCCTCTGCGGCGGCGAGACGATGGCATGGTACAAGAAATCCCAGCCCAAGGTGCTCGGCCACGAACCGGTCGGCGAAGTGGTGAAGGTCGGCGACGGCGTCACCGACTACAAGCCCGGCGACCGGCTGTTCGTCAATCATCATGTCGGTCGGGTCAATTCCCACTGGTCGCTGCGCGGTCATTTCACCCGCGATCCGTTCTACTCCTCGATGAAGCTCGATCCGGGCGGGGTCTGCGAATATTACCGGGTCACGGCCCAGCATCTGGCCATGGACGCCCACAAGCTTTCCGACAGCATTTCCAACGAGGCGGCGACGACGATCGAACCCTGGTCCTGCGTGCTGTCGGGCCTGAAGGTCTGCAACATCCAGCCGGGCGATACGGTTGCCGTCGTCGGCGCCGGCTTCATGGGCCAGGGTTTCGTGCACATGGCGCCGCTTTTCGGCGCGGGCAAGGTCGTGTCGCTCGATTTCTCCGAGTGGCGGCTTGAAAAGGCGCGCTTTTTCGGCGCGACCCATACGATCAACCCGAAGACGGCCGATGCGGTTGCCGAGATGCGGGCGCTCAACAATGGCCGGCTCGCCGATACCGTGATCGTCATTGCCCCCTTCCCGTCCGCCTGGGATCAGGCGATGGCGCTGGTCGAACCCGGCGGTTGCCTGCATCTCGGCGCGCCGCTGCCGCCTGGAACCGACTGGGTGCAGGACGGCCACAAGGCCTATTTCGACCAGATCACCGTGACCTCGCGCTATTCCTCCGATCACCGTGACACCTACAGCTATATCCGCCTTCTGGAGGCCGGACGGATCAGGGCGGATGACGCGATCTCGCATCGGTTTGGCATTGAAGACAGCGCCGAGGCCTTTCGCATGCTGGTCGAGGCGGAAAAATCGCTGAAGATCGTCGTCTATCCCCACGGTATTCCCGGCAAGGAGGCTGCATAATGCTGGAAGAGTTGAAGCAGATCGTCTGCGAACAGAACCACGAACTGCCGGCAGCCGGCCTGGTGGTGGGCTCAGGCGGCAATGTGTCGGCGCGCGATCCGGAAACCGGGCTCGTCGTCATCAAGCCGTCTGGCGTCAAGTTCGCCAAACTGACGCCGGAGACCATGGTGGTGGTCGACCTTGACGGCAACATCGTCGACGGCGTGATGAAGCCGTCGGTCGACACCGGGGTCCATCTCTATATCTACCGCCACCGCAACGACGTCTTCGGCATCGCCCACACCCATTCGCCCTATGCCACGAGCTTCGCCGCGCGCGGCGAGCGGATACCC
>NZ_CFHTCS010000375.1:0-4074 GCF_984369615.1 Martelella sp.
CGGGGCTGTCGTGCCATACATGCCGGGGCCCCATGACGCGCACGCCGGCGCGGGCCTTTTCCGCGACCGCGCGCATGACCGGCATGCGGGCTGCGATCGCCCCGCAGCGCAGATAGTCGCCATAGGAAAAGCCGCCGGGAATGATGATCAGGTCGGCTTCCGGCAGTTCGGTCTCGGTCTGCCAGACGGTCACCGGGTCATGGCCGGATATGGTGCGGATCGCGGCGAACATGTCGCGATCGCGGTTGAGGCCGGGAAGCTGGATCAATGCGGTTTTCATGGCGTTCGTTCTCTTGCTTTCGCTCAGGCCTGGGTCAGCTCGATCGCGTAGTTCTCGATCACCATATTGGCCAGAAGCTTCTCGCACATGGCGGCGACATCGGCCTCGGCCTTGGCGCGGTCGTCGGTGTCAAGCGCAAGGTCGAAGACCTTGCCCTGGCGCGCGGCGGACAGGCCGTCAAATCCAAGACCGTGCAGGGCGCCCTCGATCGCCTTTCCCTGCGGATCGAGAACGCCGTTCTTCAAGGTAACGATGACGCGTGCATTGATCACTGGTTCAATCCTCAATCTGCTATTTGACAAGCACCGGGCCGGCGGCGCGGGCGGGTTCGTTCTCGTTCATGATGCCCAGCCGGCGGGCAATTTCGGAGTGGGCATTGCCGGCAGCCTCGCCGCGCGCGTCGAGGTCCATCCGACGGCGCGTCTGCAGGTCGATGAGACGGCAGGAATCCGGAGAGATCTCGTCCGCCAGGATGATGCGCATCATGTCGCCCTCGAACAGGCGGCCGCATTCGATCTTGAAATCGACAAGCTGCATGCCGGCGCCTAGAAACAGGCCGGACAGAAAATCGTTGATGCGGATCGCAAGCGCCACCATGTCGTCGAGCTCCGGCGGGACGGCCCAGCCGAAGGCGGTAATGTGCTCTTCTGTCACCAGCGGGTTGTCGAGTTCGTCCGATTTCAGCGAGAACTCGACGATAGAGCGGGGCAGGGGCGTGCCCTCCTCGATGCCGAGCCGGCGCGAAAGCGACCCGGCCGCGATATTGCGGACGGTCAGGATAAGCGGAATCATCTCCACCTCGCGCACGAGCTGCTCGCGCATGTTGAGGCGGCGGATGAAATGGGTGGGAATGCCGATCGCGTTCAAGTGGCTGAAGACATATTCGGAGATGCGGTTGTTGAGCACGCCCTTGCCGTCTATGACCTCACCGGTGATGCCCGGCTCGGCATCGTCCTTGAAGAACTGGATCAGCGTTCCGGGCTCGGGGCCTTCATAGAGTATCTTGCCCTTGCCTTCAAAAACCCGGCGGCGACGATTCATTTTTTGTCTCGTATCGTTGGCGTGGCTTTGGCCCACGCGTTATTTCTGTCTCTCTCGCTGGAATAGCGAAGTCGTGCGGCTTTCTCAATCAAAACCAAGCGTTTTTCAAGGCATTTGCTTCCAAGGGTTGGGGGAGCGGCATCCTCGGAGCGGATTTCATCTTGGATTTTAAACGATCTTATTAAAATAGTTAAATCTGACTGCTTTTCAAATGTCAGTTTTGAAGCCATTCTCATCTCCAGAGGAAACGGGCCGCCACGGTGCGGCAAGAAGGAGGTGGACATGTCCGGATCGATATTCACCGATCGCGAGCGTGCCTTCGAGGCAGCCTATGTGCAGCAGGAAGCCGCGCGCTTTCGCGTGATCGCGCGGCGCAACCGGATGCTTGCCGCCTGGGCGGCGGACCTTCTCGGGCGCGATGATCTCGAAATCTACGCAAGCGAAGTGATCGCGGCTGATTTCACCCATGCCGGCCATGACGACGTGTTGAAGAAGCTGATGCGCGACTTCGCCGAGGCGGGCGTCAATATTGACGAGGAGACCGTGCGGACGAAGATGCAGGCCTTGCTGCAGGCTGCCAGCCGGCAGAGCGAGCAGATCTGAGTCTCAGAGGAGATCCCCGCCAAGCAGCATCACCTCAAGCGGGGCGCCGGGCCGCACCGCATCGTCTGCGGGCGGGCGGATGATCAGGCAATCGGCGTCGGCCAGGGTGGCGATCAGCGACGAATCCTGACTCTCGCAGGCAGCGACCCGTTTCTCGCCCCGATCGGTGAAACGGGCGCGCATATAGTGGCGACGCGGCCCGTTGGGTCCGATCGCCTCCGCGGCGAAGGCCCGGCGAAGGCGATTGCGGGCGGGAAGCGCAGCGAGGCGACGGATGAGCGGTTCGGCGAAGATCAGCGCGCAGACATAGGCCGAGACGGGATTGCCAGGCAGGCCGAGCACCTTCATGTCGCCGAGATTGCCGACCATGAGCGGTTTGCCCGGCCGCATGGCAATCTTCCAGAAATCGAGCGACATGCCCAAAGACTGCAAGGTCGGGCCGACGAGATCCCGATCGCCGACGGACGCACCGCCGATGGTGATCAGGACATCTGCGCCCCATTGGCGCGCGCGCTCGACCGCGGCCTCGATCGCGGCCACGTTATCACGGGCGATGCCGAGGTCGCGGGTCTCGCCGCCGTTTTCACGGGCAAGCGATTGCAGCGCGATCCCTGCCGAAGCTGAAATCTGGCCCGGGCCGGGCATTTCTCCCGGCGGCACAAGCTCGTCCCCGGTGGCCAGCACGGCGATTTTCGGACGGCGGTGGACGGGCAGCGTCCCGTGGCCGCCGGCGGCGGCGAGAGAGAGGCTGCGCGCGTCAAGCAGGCGGCCTCCAGCAAGCAGAACCTGTCCTTCGCGAAAATCCTGCCCGGCGGCGCGGATATTGGCGTTTTTCGCCACGGGCTCCGTGATGCGGATACGGTCGCCCATGACCTCCGTATTCTCCTGGATCACCACACTGTCGGCGCCGGGCGGCAGCGGCGCGCCGGTGAAAATCCGGATCGCGGTTGCGGGGGCGACGGATATCTCCGGCGTCTCGCCGGCGGCAACCGTGCCGATCACCGAGAGCGTCGCGCCGGCTGTGGCGTCGTCGGACCTGACCGCGTAGCCGTCCATGGCCGAGGCGCTGAAGGGCGGCTGGGTGATGCGCGAGAGCAGATCTTCGGCCAGCACCCGACCGTCGGCCTCGACCAGATCGCAGGTTTCTCTATCCGGGATCGGCAATACGCCGTCCAGCAGGATAGCGAGCGCCTCGTCAACGGGCAGAAGCGAGCCGGCCATGATCTATGCCTCCGATCGTTTGTAGTCGCCGCTCGCGCCGCCGGACTTCTCCACGAGGCGGATCGCGCCGATTTCCATCTCCCGGTCGGCCGCCTTTGCCATGTCGTAGATCGTCAGGCAGGCAACTGAAACGGCCGTCAGCGCCTCCATCTCGACGCCGGTCTTTCCGGTAAGCCGGGTCGTGGCCGTAACGCGCAGGCCGGGCAGGGCGGTATCGGCTACGATATCGACCGCGATCCTGGTGAGCATCAGCGGGTGGCAGAGCGGAATGAGGTTGGCGGTCTGCTTGGCGCCCATGATCCCGGCAAGGCGCGCGGTGGCGATCACGTCACCCTTCTTCGCATTGCCGTTTTCGATCAGCGCGAGCGTCTCGGGCTTCATGCGCACGAAACCTTCTGCCGTGGCCGTCCGCACTGTCTCGTCCTTGCCGCCGACATCGACCATATTGGCCGAGCCGTCGGCCGCGATATGGGTCAGGTTTGTGGGCCTGCCGCTCATCGCGCCGGAAGCTCCGCGCCAGTGCCGGTCAGAAGCGCGCGCGTGGCACCGATAATATCGTCCTGTCGCATCAGACTTTCGCCCACGAGGAAGGTGGTGATGCCGCTCTTTTTCAGACGCAGACAATCGTCATGGACGAAGATGCCGCTTTCTCCGACGAGCAGCCGGTCGTCCGGCACCATCTTGACGAGGCGTTCGCTGGTCTCGAGCGTAACCTCAAAATTCCTGAGATTACGGTTATTTATACCGATCATCTGAGAGGAAAGCTTAAGCGCACGCGCGCATTCTTCCTCGTTATGGACCTCAAGCAGCGCATCCATGCCGAGTTCGAAGGCGGTCTCTTCCAGCGCGCGCGCCTCGTCATCGGAAAGGCTTGCCATGATGATCAGGATGCAATCGGCGCCCCAGGCACGGGCCTCGTGCACCTGATA
>NZ_CFHTCS010000376.1:0-4041 GCF_984369615.1 Martelella sp.
CGAGATGACCCGCTATATGCGCCGCCTCGCCGACCGCGATCTGGCGCTCGACCGGGCGATGATCCCGCTCGGCTCCTGCACGATGAAGCTCAATGCCACTGTGGAAATGCTGCCGATCACCTGGCCGGAATTTGCCGACATTCATCCCTTCGCGCCGGAAAACCAGGCGCTCGGCTATCGCGAGATGATCGAGGACCTGTCGGACAAGCTCTGCGCCATCACCGGCTATGACGCCTTCTCCATGCAGCCGAATTCCGGCGCGCAGGGCGAATATGCCGGGCTTCTGACGATCCGCCGCTTCCATCGCGCCAATGGCGATGCCCACCGCGACATCTGCCTGATCCCGACCTCCGCGCATGGCACCAATCCGGCCTCCGCGCAGATGGCGGGCATGAAGGTGGTGCCGGTGAAATCGCGCGACAATGGCGATATCGACCTCGATGATTTTGCCGAAAAGGCCGCGCAGCACGCCGAAAACCTCGCCGCCTGCATGATCACCTATCCCTCGACCCATGGCGTGTTCGAGGCGACGGTAAAGGCGGTCTGCGAAATCACGCATAAATATGGCGGTCAGGTCTATCTCGACGGCGCCAATATGAATGCGATGGTCGGGCTGTCGCGGCCCGGCGATATCGGCTCGGATGTCAGCCACCTCAACCTGCACAAGACCTTCTGCATTCCCCATGGCGGCGGCGGGCCGGGCATGGGGCCGATCGGCGTCAAGGCGCATCTGGCGCCGCATCTCCCCGGCAATCCGGCGACGGACGCGGCAGGCGGCGCGGTCTCGGCCGCCCCCTTTGGTTCACCATCGATCCTGCCGATTTCCTGGAGCTATTGCCTGATGATGGGCGGCGAAGGGCTGACGCAGGCAACCCGCGTGGCGATCCTCAACGCCAACTACATCGCCGCCCGGCTGAAGGGCGCCTATGACGTGCTCTACAAGTCGGACAAGGGCCGCGTCGCGCATGAATGCATCATCGACACAAGGCCCTTGAAGGAGAGCGCCGACGTCAGCGTCGACGACATCGCCAAGCGCCTGATCGACTGCGGCTTCCATGCGCCCACGATGAGCTTTCCGGTGCCCGGCACGCTGATGATCGAGCCGACGGAATCGGAGACCAAGGCCGAGCTCGATCGTTTCTGCGATGCGCTGCTGGCGATCCGCGAGGAAGTCCGCGCCATCGAGGACGGCCGCGCCGACCGCGTCGACAACCCGCTCAAAAACGCCCCGCACACGGTGGAAGATCTTGTGGGCGAATGGACCCACCCCTATTCGCGCGAACAAGCCTGCTTCCCCCCCGGCGCCTTCCGCGTCGACAAATACTGGCCGCCGGTCAACCGCGTGGACAATGTCTATGGGGACCGGAATCTGGTGTGCGCCTGCCCTCCGATGAGTGATTATGCGGAGGCTGCGGAGTAGAGGCGAGCGATAACGCTAAAACTAAAACGTAAATTGAGGCCGGCGGAAACGTCGGCCTTCGTTTTGCGGAAAGCCTCGCCACACTTCCGCGTCATCCTCGGGCTTGACCCGAGGATCCAATCACGTCTGAGGCGACAGGAGCTTGCGGCTTATCTGAGGTGAGGTACTTACGCAAATCCGCTCGCGCTTCTCGTTGGGAGAGGTGCTTAGATCCTCGGGTCAAGCCCGAGGATGACGCGGAGAGGTGATAGCATCAGTGGCAAGCACCGGCGCACGGTGTAAGACCTTCTGGGCGAATGGCCCCCTATTCCTGTGAACAGGCCGGCTAAAGGGTTCACCCCTCTCTGCCCCTGTCGGGGCATCTCTCCCTCAAGGGGAGAGATTGTGGGCTGGGAGGTTGTTGGAAGGCGGCGGCGGCAGCATCAGCGGTTGGCTGGACCGTCCACCCCGCCCCCCTCACGGCACCAGAAACTCAAACGGCGCCGCCGCTTTCATCAGCCCCGCGACATCCCCGCCCGGCAGGGCCGGATCGTTCAGCCCCAGCGTCTTCGCCGGAGCCCCCTCGGAGAGATCGAAATCCGCAAGATCGACCCAGAACACCGACGGGTTGATGACGGAGTGGAAATAGTAGCGGCGGTGGTCGTGTTCGGCGACGGTGCGCCAGAGGGTGAAGGCGTGGTTGGGTTTTCTGGAGCCTCAGGCTGGCTCTCACGACGCGACTTGTACGGCTTAACCGCCATCAATCTCTCCCCTTGAGGGGGAGATGTCGCGAAAGCGACAGAGAGGGGTATCGGGCATAAGCCGGAAACGCCGTGCTCTCGGATAGGGTTCACCCCTCTCTGCCCCTGTCGGGGCATCTCTCCCTCAAGGGGAGAGATTGTGGGCTGGGAGGTTGTTGGAAGGCGGCGGCGGCAGCATCAGCGGTTGGCTGGACCGTCCACCCCGCCCCCCTCACGGCACCAGAAACTCAAACGGCGCCGCCGCTTTCATCAGCCCCGCGACATCCCCGCCCGGCAGGGCCGGATCGTTCAGCCCCAGCGTCTTCGCCGGAGCCCCCTCGGAGAGGTCGAAATCCTTAAGATCGACCCAGAACACCGACGGGTTGATAACGGAGTCGAAATAGTAGCGGCAGTGGTCGTGTTCGGCGACGGTGCGCCAGAGGGTGGAGGCGATGTTGGGTTTTTCGGGGTCGGACATGCCGAGCGGGGTCGAGATCGCGCGCACCTGCGAGAACACGGAGGCGAGCGCGGCGCGGCGGTCCTTGAGCGGCGTTGCGGATTTCAGGTTGTAGCTGGCGCGGGCAAAGCGGTCGGCGGCGTTCACCGTGCCGGGTAGAAAACTCTTGCCGCCGACGAGGTTCCAGTAGCCGTTGATGGCAAGCTGCTGGTCATAGGTCGGCGAATTGGCCATCACGCGATAGTCGCGGCCGTGATGGATGGTGAGCCTGCCGCCGACGAATTCGAAGATCGCGCTGTCGCCGGAGGCATCGGAGAGCGCCAGATGCACGGTCGCGGGCGCGCCGTTCGGCGCCTCGCCGGTGATCACCGTCAGCGGGTCGTCGGCCATGGCGTCTGCTGCTTCCGCGACGGTCGCGAAATTGTCGAGCATGTATTGCAGCCAGGCGCCGACCGAGATCAGCGGCTTTGCCCGCGCGGCCGGATCGCCATAGGACGATTCCACCAGATAGAGCATGTTGCCGGCAAGGCCCGCCTCGTTCATGCCGTCGGAAGTGGCGAGATTGTAGATCGCGACGATCACCGAGCCGTATTGCGAGGTCCATGTCGCCGAGCCCTCGCCCACCCCGCCATTGCGGGCCATCCCGCGCGGAAACACCCAGAGGTCGGACTGCATGGTCACGTCGCGCCAGTCCATCGAGCGCCCGGTGATGTAGGTTGACGTTCCGGTTTCATAGAAGATGCGCGTGCACATGGGATATCCTCCGCCTGACCCTGTTTATTGGTTGACTGAGGCTAACCCGATCGTTCGCGGCCGACAACGCTATTTGCGCTTTATCCTAAAAATGGCTCCGCCTGGCGACAAAGCGCGCCAGCATCGGCCCGAGCGCCATGACGAAGAAGAAGCGCGCGATCTGCATCGACATGACGAAGGCGATGTCGACATCGGTCGAGGCGGAGATGATGGCAACCGCATCCGCGCCGCCGGGGCTGGTGGCGAGATAGGCGGACAGCGGATCGATGCCGGCGAATTCCACCAGCAGAAAGGCGAAAACGGCGCAAATCGCCACGAGCGCGAAGATGGAGGCGAGCACGCGCGGCAGCGCCCGGCTGGCATGGCGGATGACGTCGCGGTCGAAACGCGCGCCGATCGCCCAGCCGACCAGCGCATAGGAGGCGGCCAGCAGCGGCTGCGGCAGTTCGATGTCGACGAGGCCCGCAACATTGAGCGCCGATCCGATGATCACCGGCACGATCATCGCGCCCGCGGGAAGGCCCGAGCGGCGGCCGATGACGACGCCGATGACGACGAGCAGGAGCGTCTGCAGCAGCGCCTGCCAGTCCGGCGCCGCCAGCCAGAGGATGGGCTCGGGCGCGCCCTCGCCGCCCACCCCGGTCCAGGCCCGCGCGATGGTGGCGGCAACGATGGTGACGATGACGACGCGG
>NZ_CFHTCS010000377.1:0-4024 GCF_984369615.1 Martelella sp.
TGAGCGCCACGATATGCTCCAGCGCCTCGTCCTCGGTCTTCACCATGCCGAGCACTTCCGTGCCGCGAATTTCGAGCCCGGCGGCGCCGGCGAAATGAATTTCAAAGCCGCTATCGACGCAGATGACGCCGATATCCTTGCAGGTTGCCTCCGCGCAGTTGCGCGGACAGCCGGAAACCGCAAGCTTCAGCTTGGCCGGCGTCCACGAGCCCCACATGAACTTTTCGAGCCGAATGCCGAGGCCGGTCGAATCCTGCGTGCCGAAGCGGCACCAGTCACTGCCGACGCAGGTCTTCACCGTGCGCAGGCCCTTGGCATAGGCCTGGCCGGAAACGAAGCCCGCCTTGCCGAGATCGGCCCAGACCGCCGGCAGGTCCTCCTTCTTCACCCCCAGCATGTCGATGCGCTGGCCGCCGGTGCATTTGACGGTCGGGATCTTGTATTTGTCGACGACATCGGCGATCGCGCGCAGCTCCTTCGATGAGGTCACCCCGCCCCACATGCGCGGCACGACCGAATAGGTGCCGTCCTTCTGGATATTGGCGTGGACGCGCTCGTTGATGAAGCGCGACTGATAGTCATCGGCATATTCGCCGGGCCAGTCGCAGACGAGATAGTAATTGAGCGCCGGCCGGCACTTGGCACAGCCGCAGGAGGTTTTCCATTCGAGCTCCTGCATCACGGCGGGAATGGTCTTCAGCCCCTTGGCGCGGATCAGGCGGCGGACATCGTCATGGCCGAGATCGGTGCAGCCGCAGACCGGCTGGACGGCGGCGGGGTTATAGGCATCGCCCAGCGTCAGCGCCATCAGCTGTTCGACGAGCCCGGTGCAGGTGCCGCACGACGCGGAGGCCTTGGTGTGGGCGCGGACATCGTCGAGCGAGGTCAGGCCCTTGTCCTTGATCGCGGTGACGATCTTGCCCTTGCAGATGCCGTTGCAGCCGCAGATTTCCGCGTCATCGGGAAGCGCCGCGACGGCGGCAGTCGGATCGGCAGCGGCGCCGCCCTGATAGGCCTGACCGTAGATCAGCGTCTCGCGCATTTCGGAAACGTCGGTTCCGCGCTTCAGCATGTCGAAATACCAGGCGCCATCGGCGGTGTCGCCGTAGAGCACGGCGCCGATCACGCGGTTATCCTGCAGGATCACGCGCTTGTAAACGCCGCGCGTGGCATCGCGCAACACCACCTCCTCGCGGTCCGGCCCCTCGGCGAAATCGCCGGCCGAAAACAACTTGATGCCGGTAACCTTCAGCTTGGTGTTGACATGCGAGCCCTTGTATTCGGCCGAGCCACCGGCAAGCCGATCCGCCAGCACGCCGGCGCTCTCATAAAGCGGTGCGACGAGGCCGTAGCAGGTACCGCGATGTTCGGCGCATTCGCCGAGCGCGAAGATGGCGGGATCGGAGGTCGCCATGCCGTCATTGACGACGATGCCGCGATTGACCTCAAGCCCCGCATCCTTGCCAAGCCCCGCCGCCGGGCGGATGCCGACCGCCATCACCACCATATCGGCGGAGATGATGCGGCCGTCCTCCAGCTCGACGCCTTCGACCTTGTCCGCACCAAGAATGCGTTTCGTATTGGCCTTGGTGATGATCTCGATGCCGCGTTCGTCCAGCGCCTTTTCCAGAAGATAGGCCGCTGCCGGATCGAGCTGCCGCTCCATGATCGTGTCCATCAGGTGCAGCACGGTGACGCTCATGCCGCGCTGCTTCAGCCCGTAGGCCGCTTCAAGACCGAGAAGCCCGCCGCCGATGACCACCGCATGGCCCTGCCCCTCGGCAATCTTCAGCATCCGGTCCACGTCATCGAGATCGCGATAGGCGAGCACGCCCGGCAGATCGTGGCCGGGCACCGGGATGATGAAGGGCGAGGAGCCGGTGGCGATCACCAGCCGGTCATAGGAGGCCGTCACGCCGTTTTCGGCGGTCACGGTCTTCGCCTCGCGGTCGATCTTCGACACCTTCGCGCCGCGATGTAGCGTCACGCCATGGGCTTCATACCAGTCATCGCCATGGATGATGATGTCTTCATAGGTCTTTTCACCGGAGAGCACCGGCGACAGCATGATGCGGTCGTAGTTCACCCGCGGTTCGGCGTTGAAAATGGTGACGTCATAGAGGCCGGGGGCGCGCTCGAACAGGTCTTCGAGCATGCGGCCGGGGGCCATGCCGTTTCCGATGATGACGAGTTTCTGGGCCATGATCTTTACTCCGCTGCGACGCGTTTGTTGCAGGTCTGCCGGCTGATGCGCTGGTCGCGCTTCTGCCTGATGGCGGCGAGCTGTTCCTCGGCGGGCGAGGCGCCGCCCTCATAGGCTTCGAGAAATTCCAGCAGTTCTTCGCGGTAGGCGTAATAATCCGGGTGGTCGAGCAGTGCTTTCCGAGAGCGCGGGCGCGGCAGGTCGACCTCCATGATATTGCCGATGCGGGCATTCGGCCCGTTCGACATCATCACCACCCGGTCGGCCAGGAGAATGGCCTCATCCACATCGTGGGTCACGCAGATGGCGGTCACCTTGGTGCGTGACCAGACTTCCATCAGCACCTCCTGCAACTCCCAGCGGGTCAGGCTGTCGAGCATGCCGAAGGGTTCGTCCAGCAGCAAAAGCTTCGGCGACAGCGCGAAGGCGCGGGCGATGCCGACGCGCTGGCGCATGCCGTTCGACATATCGGCCGCCGCACGGTTCATGGCATCGCCAAGACCGACCCGCTCGAGATAGTATTCGACAACATCCCGGCGCTCGGCGGGACTTGCCTTCGGATAGACCCGGTCAACGCCGAGGGCGACATTCTCGCGGGCCGTCAACCAAGGCATCAGCGAGGGGGCCTGAAACACCACGGCGCGATCCGGCCCGGCGCCGGAAATCTCGCGCCCATCGAGAATGATGCCCCCGGCATTGATCGGGTTCAGCCCCGCCGCCATGGAAAGCACTGTCGATTTCCCGCAGCCGGAATGACCGATCACGGAAATGAACTCGCCCTTCTTCATCTTCAGGTCGAAGCCGTCGACGACGGTCAGCGGGCCCTTCGGCGTCGGATAGATCTTGGTGACGTTGGAAAATTCGACATAGCCGCTCTCGATGGCCGACTGCGCCTTTTCGCGATAGGCGGCGGGCAGCGGCTTCGAGGTCGATTTGAGCGAAATCGGAACGACATTGGGTAGCGTTTCCACCCGCGCCGTCTCCGGCTTGGCGCTAACGCCGACATCCATCAGATATTCGGTGACAGCCGAGCGAAGCCGGATGAAATCCAGGTCGGAATTCATTGCCGCGCGCTCGCGGGGCCGGGCGATATTGACATTGAAGGACGGGCCGAAAGTGGCGTTGGGGCCGGGCGTCAGCGGCACGATCCGGTCCGCCAGAAGAATGGCCTCGTCGACATCATTGGTGACGAGGATGATGGTCTTCTTCTCTTTCTGCGAGATATCGGCAAGCTCGTCCTGCAGCTTGGCGCGGGTCAGCGCATCGAGCGCCGACAGCGGCTCGTCGAGCAGCAGCACGTCCGGCTGCATGGCGAGCGCGCGGGCAACCGAGACGCGCTGGCGCATCCCGCCGGACAGTTCCGACGGCTTGCGGTCGCGGGCGTGTTTCAGGCCCACCATCGCCACATACCAGTCGACGAGAGCGGCCCTCTCCTTCGCCGTTTTCTGCTGATGCACGGCGTCGACGGCGAGCCGCACATTGGCCTCCACCGAAAGCCAGGGCATCAGCGCATAGTTCTGGAACACGATGCCGCGTCTGGGCGACGGGCCTTCCACCGGCGCGCCGCGAAACAGGATTTCGCCGCTGTCCGGCTTTTCAAGTCCGGCGAACATCGACATCAGCGTCGTCTTGCCCGCCCCGGAAAAGCCGAGGATCGCGATGAATTCGCCCTCTGCGACATCGAGCGAGATGTCGGCGAGGACCGGGTTGCGTTTGACGCCTTCGCCAAAGCCCTTTTCGACGCCCTTGAGCTGAAGAATGGTCGACATCATGCCCTCCTTACCGGTTCGCCGAATAGGTGAAGGCGGTCTGCAGCGCGAA
>NZ_CFHTCS010000378.1:0-4009 GCF_984369615.1 Martelella sp.
AACCCCTCTTTCCAGAATGAAAATCTGGCGTCCTAACCGATAGACGAAGGGCGCGTGCGTTCGCTGGGCGCCCTTATAATCAGGCAACAGAATTGCTGCAAGCGTAAAACAGCGATTTCTTCAAAAAAACGACATGTTGAAACAGATCGTTCGGGCTTGGGTGTAACCGCTTGATTTTAATGGCAAGATACCGCGCGGTCCGGCGCGGCATAAAGGCCCGTCACCAGCTGCCCGTGTTCGGCATCGACGCCCAGGGCTCTTTCGGCTCCAGCGGATCGCCTTCCTGCAGGATCTCGATCGAGATGCCGTCGGGCGAGCGGACGAAGGCCATGTTGCCGTCGCGCGGCGGCCGGTTGATGACCACGCCCGCATCCGACAGCTTCTGGCAGAAATCGTAGATGTTTTCGACGCGATAGGCGAGGTGACCGAAATTGCGGCCGCCGTCATATTCTTCCGGATCCCAGTTGTAGGTCAGCTCCAGCTTCGGCACGTGTTCGCCGTCGCCGTTTTCGAGGTCCTTCGGCGCGGCGAGGAAGATCAGCGTGAAGCGACCCTTGTCGTTGTCGATCCGGCGCACTTCCTTGAGGCCCATCAGGTCGCGGTAGAAGCGCAGCGAGGCATCGATATCCGTAATGCGGACCATGGTGTGGAGGTAATGCATATTCTCTTCCCTGTTGTGTGTTCGGCTGTGAGCTATTCGATGGGGACGGGACCCGTATGGACGCGTTTTGCGTTTAGAACTTGCGGGAACCCTCAGTATGAATGTTATTCTTATGACAAGAATCAGTTAATTCGCAGCCGGGTTTTTTCAAGGAGCGGGGCGGTATGGCCGGAAGGTCTGAGGCAGAACGATACTCGGCCGGAGAAGAGGCGGGCACGGAAACGGGCGAACTGCTGGAGGTCACCGGGTTTGTGAAATGGTTCGACGTCGGCAAGGGCTTCGGCTTTGTCGTGCCCGACAACGGCATGGAGGATATTCTCCTGCACGTAACCTGCCTGAGGCGGGACGGCTACCAGACAATCCTTGAAGGCACCCGCGTCGTGGCGCTGGTGCAGAAGCGCGAACGCGGCCTGCAGGCTTTCCGCATCCTGTCCATGGACCAGTCGACCGCGGTTCACCCCTCGCAGCTGCCGCCGGTCAAGACCCATGTTCAGGTCGAGCCGTCGAGCGGGCTCGAGCGGGTCCTGGTCAAGTGGTTCAATCGCGAGAAGGGGTTTGGTTTCCTGACCCGCGGCGAGGGGACGCAGGATATTTTCGTGCATATGGAAACACTGAGGCGCTACGGCATTACCGAGCTTGTGCCCGGCCAGAGTGTGCTGGTGCGCTTCGGCGAGGGGCCGAAGGGCCTGATGGCGGCCGAAGTCCACCCCGACATGCCGACGGCCAACCGGCGCACGCATTGAGGCCGCGCCGGCCGCTCTCGGCGCCGGCTGCCGGCGGCATTGAAACGAACGCCTCGCAATCCGGCCTTCCGCCCGTGCCAATATTGCCCTCGCGGAAGGACAGCAAGGGTCCTCGAACCTGGCGGTATCGACGCTCGATCGGAAAGGATATGGGATGAAACGCGGTCTCGGCAACAGGGCGCTCGCCGCCCTGATCGGGCTTGTCGCAATGCTGGCGGCGGGCATGGCGTCGGCAGAGGACGACGTCGTCCTGTTTCCTGTCTCGCAGTTGACGCTCCACACGGAAACCGGGGATTTTCCGCTTGTCGTCGAGGTCGCCAGCGACCCGCGGCAGCGGCAGCGCGGGCTGATGTATCGCACCGAACTTGGCGCGGATCGCGGCATGATCTTCGATTTCGGCCAGACGCGTCCGGCCTCGATGTGGATGGCCAACACGCTGATCCCGCTCGATATGGTCTTCATCCGGGCCGACGGCACGGTCTCGGGCTTTCACGAGAACGCCGTACCAGGGTCGAAGGCGGTCATCAGCTCATCGGAGCCCGTGCGCTACGTACTGGAGATCGGCGGCGGCAAAGCGGAAAGCTACGGCCTCAAGCCGGGCGACCGCGTCAGCGGCCCTGCGCTTTCCTATTAGAGCATCGGGCGAAAAGTGGAATCCGGTTTTCGACAGCCCGACGCGACATAGGGAAGAGACAAGCGGATCCTGCGCTTCACGTAAGGCGCAGGGCGATCCCGGCGGAGCGTTGGCAAAAGCCATTTTCCTGTTGCGGCGATGGTGCCTTCGGTGTATCCGGGCCGCAGTCGGAGTGTAGCGCAGCCTGGTAGCGCATCTGGTTTGGGACCAGAGGGTCGGGAGTTCGAATCTCTCCACTCCGACCATTCAACCAATTAAAATCATTGTTATTTTTCTGGTCCCGCGATGACGCGGAGCTTACCTTGTGAGTGCATTGTGGGTGCTGACAGTCTCTTGTGGGTGTGATTCTGCAGTTTCTGGAGGATCATTTCGGTGGCGCGCATCGGCTCTTCGAGATAGTCGGGATCGAATTTTTCATACCAGTCTGTCGTTCCGGAGCCTTCTGCAACGACGTGACCGAGCCATTTGGACCGTTGCTCGCGTGAGACCTCGATGCCAGCGCGGCGCATATTGGTCGCGATGAAGTGGCGCAGCGTGTAGCAGATCATTGCCGGCATGTTGAGAGGGGCAAGCTGGCGTCCGTCCGGGTCTTTCGGCGCGGGGTCCTTGCCCATCGCGTTCAGTCGCTTCTCGACCGTATCCTGATACTGGCGAATGGGTCTGTCGTCTGCCCAGTGATCCGGCCATGCCGCGAGGCCGGTCGTCAGCCGGATGATCGGGCGGCGTTTTTTTGTCTGGCGACGGCCGGGCGGGTTGAGATCTATGGTGCCGCTGTTGAAGTCTACCTGACCCTCCACGCGCAGATCGAAGAACGCCTCGTTTCTTGCTGCCGTATTGAGCGCAATCACCACATAGCGGAAATCATCCTCATGCGCGATTCGGTCGATCCATCGACCGAGCTCTTCAAATGTTGGGATATAGTCGCGCGGTCGCGACATCTCGCCTCCGACGTGATCGGCGATTTCGGATTGATTGCAGAAGATCGGGGTCGCTGATGTCAGCAGCTGCACTTCCTGCTTTTCATCACCGACTGCTACGATCTGTGGCACGGCGGCGAAATTGACGGCAGCGCGCACCGAAATCATGTATGTGGTGATCGCCTTCGGGCTCAGTCCGTGCTCAGTACTCATCCACGTCCACATGCGCTGCTGATTGAGCCGTGTCAGGTGGCCGACCATCGGGTGCGGACTGAAGGTTTCGGCGGCCTCGAGTGCCAGTTCCGCCGCACGTCTTGCGGCGCTGGCCGCGCGTGGCCCCTTTGGCTCGGCCCTATGGAACTGACGAGAGCGGGTTACCTCGGTGACCCGCTCTTTGTCGTTGGGGCAGGGGGCAGGCAAACGGCGGGTCCTTCCTACAGTCCCTTGCCCTGCGGGTATTTGGCACCGCGCGGGTTGCCCAGTCTGAGGCTAAATTCGAAGCCTAAAGTCGGAGCTAAACTAAAGAATGGGTGTTTTTGGCTCAACATTGGAGGAAATTGGCGTTAGCGGGCATTGTCCGGGGGGCGAGGAACGTAGATGTCAAAGGCCTATTTTGTTCATTCTGTGCCGGGCGCGGATCATTCCGGCTGGCAGGCGCTCGGGGATCATCCTTTCGCCATTGCATCGCTGGCGGACGAAATGGGTCGTCCGCTGGGGATAGGGCAGGCCTGTTTCGCGGCGGGTCTGTTTCATGATGCGGGATATTCCATGAAGTCTTGCAGGCACAGGCTATCGAACTCTGCGTTCCTTCCGGCCGGAGCCGCAAAGTCCTATTTCCTTGCGATAAACTGACTGCCTCAAAAAGCTGTGCTGGCGCGAATACCGTTTGTTCGCTCCCATCGGAGCGAGCTTCGTAAAGTTCGTCATCTGAGGATGATATATCGCATTGTCATAGTCTTTTCGACGGCTAGGATAGGACGTGTGCCACGTGAAGCGTCACGCCGAAATGGGGGATGGCAGAGTGCGGACAGGTTTGGGTAAATGGGTTGCGATC
>NZ_CFHTCS010000379.1:0-3975 GCF_984369615.1 Martelella sp.
ATTATGAGGACGGCACGCTTTCGGCCGAAAACAATCATGTCGACGGCCATATCGATGGCGTGGAACGCAAATACCACGAGAACGGCAAGCTTGCCGCCGAAATCCACTGGTCGATGAGCCGTCGCGACGGCCCCTACAGGGACTATGATAAGGACGGCAACCTTATCGAGGAAGGCCATTATGTCGACGGCGCGGCCGATGGGGTCGTCACCGAATACTGGCCCTCTGGCGCGCGCCGGGCCGAGCGTCACTACGCGATGGGCAAACCGACCGCCAGCGCAAAACGCTGGTCGGACTCCGGAGAACTCGTCGCCCAGACCGACTATGCCGAGGATGGCAGCGAGGTGAGAAACCGGAAATGGAAGGACGGAGCGCTGATCTGGCTTGAAGAACCGGTCGAGATCGAAGGCCGCGGCGAAGGGCGGAAAACCGTCGAGCATTACGGCAATTTCACCGAGACCGAGATCAAGGCCGAAGGCTATCTCCTCTTCACGAAGTATCTCAACGATAAGCTTCTCGACCGCACCGAACTGGTTGACGGCGCATATCGCGGGCTGTTCGTCTCGACCACCGAGATCGACCAGATCACCACCCGCGTCCACTATGTCGACGGCAAGGAGGACGGCCTTTACACCCGCGCCTGGCGCGGCCGGGAGTGGGACCGGGGCTATTACGACCATGGCAAGCGCGTCGGCGACTGGCGCCGGACGGAACGCTCCAGCGACGTCATCCACGAGACCTATGACGATGACGGCAAGCTGACCGGCGCGCAGCGGACATACAGAATGAACGGCGAGCTCAAGCGACTTGCCACCTATGAGGCAGGCGTATTGAACGGCCCCTACAAGGAGCTGGATGGCGACCGGATGATTGCCGGCGGGCGCTATGTCGACGGCGAGAAGCACGGCGAATGGCTGGAACAGGTGCCCTGCCGCGATGAGACGCGACAGGGCCGCTACGACCACGGCATAAAGGAAGGCCGCTGGACGACCTTTGACGGCAACGGCTACCGCATCGCGGTCACAAGCTTCAGCAACGGCATGAAGGACGGGCCGCGCTACATCCTGGCGGAAAACGGCGCGCTTGAGGAAGTGCAGATGTGGAAACACGACAAGCGCGACGGCACCACCATCTATTACGACGCCGAGGGCCCCGTCTCCCATCAGCTCTGGCGTGACGGCCGGCTGCAGGGAGACGCGACCCCCGCCCGGGATGGGCCATGAGTCCGCATCGGGCGATCCTGACCTCCTTGAGGAAATTCGCCCGCTTCGGCGGGCGGGCCTCGCGGGCGGAATACTGGTGGTTCGTGCTGGCGCTTGTGATCGGCCAGCTGGTAGCCGGCATGGCCGACGATCTTCTGTTTCCGGCCGATCCGGAACGCGGGCTTGCGGACCGTCATCCGGTCACGGTATTCTTCATTATCGTCACGCTGCTTCCCCTGTTTTCGGCCGGCGTCCGCCGCCTGCATGACGTGAACCGGCGGGGATGGTGGATTCTGTTGCCTGCCGCGCTGCCGCTTGCCCTCACCCTCATCAGCTTCGCATTGCTCCTTGGCCTCTCCAAACCGCTCGAAGAGGTCGCGACCTTCAGCAATACCGGTCCGCAGATCATCGCCGTGGTCACCGTCGCGGCGCTCTCTGGGGTCGGCTCCGCGATCTACCTCATCGTGCTGCTTGCCCGCGCGGGCGGCGGCAAGCCGAACCGTTTCGGCCCGCCGCCGGAAGCATGAAGGCGCGATCGGCGTCGATCTGCCGAAGTTCATCTTTCCGGGAAGATATTTACCGATGCCCGCTTGGCCGTGGAGCAGACGTCAGTCTCCCGTTTGCCGCGCATGATCCATGACAGGGCCAGCGCGTGACACGCTGAAGCCCGCGTTTATAGGAAAAACATCTTGTGCCGGGCGATGCCTATCGGGCCGCCAGCATCATCTCCGCGGCCTTTTCCGCGATCATCGTCACCGGCGCATGCGTGTTTCCGGAGGGGATGGTGGGCATGATCGAGGCATCCGCGATGCGCAGATTGGCGAGGCCGCGCAGTCTGAGTTCCGGGTCGACCACGCTTGCGGGGTCACCGCCCATGCGGGCCGTGCCGACCGGGTGGAAGATGGTGGTGCCAAGAGCGCCGGCGGCCTTCAGAAGATCCTCGTCCGATTGCACATCCGGGCCGGGTTTGATCTCGCGCGGGTTCAGCCCCACCAGACCGGCGGCGGCCATCAGACGCCGGGCGTGGCGGAGGCTGTCGACGGCGATGATCTGGTCGGCGCGCGCCGAGAGATACAAGGGCCGAATGTCGGGCGGCGCGTCGGGCGTGGGAGCGGTGATATGGATCGTACCGCGACTTTCCGGACGCAGGTTGCAGACGGAAACCGTCACCCCCGGCTCCCTGTCGAGCGGCTGGCCGAAGGCTTCCAGCGAAAGCGGCTGGATATGGTATTCGAGATTGGCCCGATCATGCTCGGGCGAGGACCGGGTGAAGATGCCGAGCTGGCTCGGCGCCATCGACATCGGCCCGGTGCGGCGCAAGGCGTATTCAAGCGCGATGCCGGCCTTGCCCGCAAGCGTCGCGAGACGGTCATTCAGCGTCAGCGCCCCGGTGATGCGGAACACGGTGCGGATCTGGAGGTGGTCCTGGAGGTTCTCGCCCACGGCGGGAATATCGAGCGTCACGGGAAGACCGAGGGACTGCAGCAGGCCGCCATCGCCGATGCCGGAAAGCTCCAGAAGCTGCGGCGTGTTCACGGCGCCGGCGGCAAGCACGATCTCACCGCGGCAGGTCGCCCGTCTGATCCGGCCGTTCTGGCGGTAGATCACCGCCTCCGCGCGCGCCTGCGAAAGGGCGATGCGTTGCACATGGGCCTTCGTCTCGATGCGCAGATTGCGGCGCGACCGGGCAGGGTTGAGGAAGGCCTTGCGGGCGTTCCAGCGCAACCCGCCGCGCTGGTTCACCGGAAAGTAGCCGACGCCCTCATTGTCGCCATCGTTGAAGTCGTCGGTCGCGGCAATGCCGATTTCCTCGGCCGCTGCAGCAAGGGCATCGAGCACGGGCCAGTGCAGGCGCTGTTCGCAGACGTCCAGCTCGCCGCCCTTGCCGTGGACGGCGCTTGCCGGGCCAAAGTGATTTTCGGACTTGCGAAACAACGGCAGCACATCCTCCCAGCCCCAGCCGGTGCAGCCCGCCTGTCGCCACTGGTCGTAATCCGCCGCCTGTCCGCGCATGTAGATCATGCCGTTGATCGAGGAACAGCCGCCCAGCACCTTGCCGCGCGGATAGGCAAGCGCGCGGCCGTTCAGCCCCGGCTCCGGCGCCGTGCGATAGCACCAGTCGAGCCGTGGATTGCCCATGGCATAGAGATAACCGACCGGGATGTGGACCCAGTGGTGGTTGTCGTGCCCGCCCGCCTCAAGCAGCAGCACGCGGTTGGCCGGATTGGCGCTGAGCCGATTGGCCAGCACGCAGCCGGCAGATCCCGCTCCGACGACGATATAATCGAATTCGCCGTCGTCGACGGTCTCTGTTTCAACCATGTTCATCACTCCAGGCAACGTCGATGCCCACGGCCCTTGCGTCGATTCAGACATCAAGGACCCGAGCCCGTTGGTTCAAGGCGAGCCCGCCAATGCCAGTCTGAACCGATCGGATTGCGCAGGCCAGTTTTTTTTGACAAGGGGCGGCAACGTCGCCTTCGGCGCGCAGGCACGGATTGACGCGGATGGATTTGGAGCGGTTCCGCGTTTCATCGAGACGCAGACCCGCTCCAGACCTCTTGCCTTGTCATCCGGGCGGAAGACAAAGGGTATCCGGCCGAAAGACGCGCTAGCTGAGCGCTTCCATCTTGCCGCCGGTCGGAATTTCCGGCGCCGCGCCGTTTTCGACGATCACCAGGTCATAGCCGCCGTTATCCTTGATCCGCCACTGGCCGCCGGTGAGCGGCGTCTTGCAGACGTTTTTCGCCGCAAACGGCGGCACGCCCTTGCC
>NZ_CFHTCS010000380.1:0-3954 GCF_984369615.1 Martelella sp.
CGCAAGAGGGCTGGAAGAAGGCGACATCATCCGCCTGTTCAACCAACGCGGAGCCTGCCTTGCCGGGCTTCGTTTCGATGACGGGCTCAGGCCCGACTGCATCTTCCTGCCGACGGGCGCCTGGTACGATCCGCAGATCGTCGACGGGTGCCTGCTGGAGGTCCATGGCAACCCCAATGCGCTCACCATCGACAAGGGCTGCTCGGGGCTTTCGCAGGGCAATATCGCCCACACCTGCCTCGTGCGGGTGGAAAAATGGGACCGTCCCCTGCCCGCGCTCTCGATCGACCGGCCGCCGCTCGCTTGAGGCTGGGCCCCGTCAAAGCGGGGCCGCCATTGCCTCAACTCTTGCGCATGTTGCGCTGGGCGACGGCCAGCGCCAGCGCCGCGACCAGAATGATGCCGGACAGCGCGTCCTTGGTGTTGAAGTTCAACCCCATCAGATTGAGCCCGTTGGTGACCACGCCGAGGAACAGCACGCCCGCTATTGTTCCCGGCACGTTGGGTCGTCCGCGTGGATGAAGCGCGGCGCCGATAAAAACGGCGGCAATCGCGTCCAGCAGGTAGGCAAAACCCGAAAGCGGCGTGAACATGCGGATATTGGCCGCCGCAATCAACCCGCCGAAGGCGCAGGTCGCCGATGCCATGACGAAGCAGAAAAACAAAATCCGGTTGACCTTGATGCCGGCGACGACAGCCGCCGAACGCTGCATGCCCATGGCATGAATGCGCCGGCCCCAGACGGAACGCTCGAGAACAAAGAAATAGATCGCGGCCAGCACGAGCGCGATAATCACCTCCGAGGGGATGCCGAAGAGATCGCCGAGGGCAAGGCTGCGGAATTCGTCCGGCATCTGTCGGTAGGAGATCGGCCCGCCGCCATTGGTGAAGATGCGCTGCACCGAGGAACCGATGAAGAAGGTCCCGAGCGTCGCCAGAAACGGGCTGATGCGCAGGCCAACGACCAGCGCCGCGTTCAACAGCCCGACCAGCGCGCCGCCGGCAATGCCGATACAGGCCGCGCCGAACCACGGCATGCCGAAACTCTTCATCGCCACGATGGCAAAGGCCGCGCCGAAATCGAGCGCGATCCCGACGGACAGATCGATGCCGCCGGTCGCCACGATCAGCGTCATGCCGAGCGCGATGATCATCAGGATCGCGGACCCTTCAACGATGTTCATCAGGTTCTGGCCCTGGACGAAAACCGGGTTCCAGGCGGCGAAAAACACGACGAAAAGGGCAAAGACGATCAAGAATCCGAAGCGGACAACGATGTCGCGCCAGACCGGCGTGCCTGCGGTTTCACTTGCCATTACTGCACCCTTTGCGAAATTGCCGACAGCGCCACGACCACGAGGATCAGCGCGCCCTTGACGAGGTCGGTCCAGAAGACATTGACGCCGATGGTTTTCAGGCCGATCGAGATCGCCGCCACCAGAACGGCGCCGAGCACGGCGCCCCACATGGTCACCACACGGCGGGGGGAAAAGGCAGCGCCCAGGAAGTTGGCCAGCACCATTTCCAGCATGAGATTGTTTTCCACGCCCGGCGAATAGCCATTGCCGCGCGCCAGGACGAAAAAGCCCGTCAGAAACCCCATGAAGGCTGCGAGCAGATAGGACTGGGCAACGAGACGGTCGACCTTGAGACCGGAAATTTCCGCCGCATCGCGGCTGCCGCCGGCCGCCTGAAGGTTGAGGCCCCAGCGAGTGCGGTGCAGGAGGTGATAGGCAACGAGCACAACGAAAGCGACGATCACGATGCCGAGCGGAATGCCGAAGACAAAATCCTCCCGCAACAGGCCGATATGACCGTCGGTCAGGTTAATGCGCCGCCGCGACGTCACCATGTTGTTGATGCCAACCAGCGCCACGAACATGGCAAGCGTGGTCAAGAGCGGCGTCATCCTGAGGCGCGTGATCAGAACGGCGTTGACCGCGCCAGCGGCAAGCGCTGCGGCAAGGGCTGCAAGCGATGCCGCCAGAAGCGACAGGCCCGAGGCCAGAAGAACTGCCGTGATGCCGGCGCAAAGAACGGCTGTCGCGGGGATCGAAAGATCGATCCCGCCCGACACGACATCATCTCCGCCGGCCATCACCACTGCGGAAAGGCCGGTCACCAGCAGGACCACTGGAAGGCTCTGCATCAGCACCAGCTTCAGGTTGAACAGGGTCATGAAGTTGGGCGCGTTGACCCCCACATAGGTCAGAAGCGCCAGAAAAATGATCAGCGGCAGAAAGCCGACAAGCTCCGCCATCAGCCGGTGGCGGGCGATGGATCTGCTAAGCATGGGTCGCCTCCCGTTCTTCGTCCGCGCCCGTGGTTGCGGCAACAAGGCGGTCGACCTGCAGCGCGTCGCGATCGATCGTCCGGCTGACCGCGCCGCGCATCATCACCGCAACGCGGTCGCAGACGCCGACGAGTTCCACCGGATCGGAAGAGGAAATGAGCACGACCGCGCCGGCCTCTGCCAGCCGTTCGATCAACTGGTAGATTTCCGCCTTTGCGCCGACATCGACGCCGACGGTCGGCTCATCGAAGATGAAGACCCGCGCATCCTTGGCAAGCCAGCGGGCAAGAACCACCTTCTGCTGGTTGCCGCCACTCAGGAAACGGGCGACGGCGGCGGGATTGGCCGGACGGATATCGAGTTCGCCGATCAGCTCCTCGGTTCTCGTCCGCGTCCTTCGCCTGTCGACAAGACCGAAGGCGGCATTTTCATCGAGCGTCGACAGCGTCGCGTTTTCCTCAACCGTCATCGACAGCACCAAGCCGTCATGACGGCGGTCGCGCGGCACCAGCACGAAGCCCTGCTCGACCGCCCGCGCCGCCGTTTTCAGCCTTACCGGCTTTCCGTCAAGCGAGACCGCGCCCGACTCGGCGCGACGGAGCCCGTAAAGCGTATCGATCAGTTCCTCGCGGCCCGAGCCGATCAGGCCGGCAATGCCGAAGATTTCGCCGCGGCGGACAGCGAGGTTGACGCCCTCGAAGGAGTGGCCGTCACTCAGCCCATCAACCTGAAGGGCGATCTCTCCGGGCGTGCGGCGATTGTCCGGGAAGAACGCCGAAAGCTCCCGTCCGATCATGGCGGAGACGAGCGCCGGCGCAATATCGTCGGACACGGTCTCGAACACCTCGACATCCCGCCCCTGGCGGAAGACGGTCACGCGGTCGCAGATATCGGTAATCTCGTTCAGATAATGCGAGACATAGAGGATTGCGATCCCCTGGCGCTTCAGCCTGGCAATCGCGTGCATCACCTTCAGCACCTCTTCGCTCGCAAGCGGGGCGGTCGGCTCGTCAAACACCACGACCTTGGCATGGCCGTCGATCAGCGCGCGGGCGACCTGCACCAGCTTGCGCTCGGCCGGACCGATATCGCGGATCAGCCGGTTTCCGGGCAGTTCGATGCCCAGCGTGTCGCGCAGGAACGCCTCGGCCCTGCGACGCATCGCGCCCCTGGCAAGGCCGAGCGGGCCGGAGATTTCCTGACCCATGAACACTGACTCGGTGACCGTGAAATGGGGCACCAGATGCAGTTCCTGGTGGATGAACCGGACGCCTGCGGCATGGACATTATCCGGGTTCGCCGGATCGAGCCTGTCGCCGCCGATCTCGATCTCTCCGCCTTCGGGCTGGTAGATACCTGCCAGAACCTTGATAATCGTCGATTTTCCCGCGCCGTTCTCGCCGACGAGGCCGTGAACCTCGCCGGGCCGGACCGCAAGACTGGCGCCGTCGAGCGCCTTCACGCCGGGAAAAATCTTGACGATGCCCTTCAGCCGAAACGCAGTATCGGACATTTCGCCTCGCTTTTTATTGGTCTTTGCACTGCCAGGAACGCGCCAGGCGGCCGCCGCAGGCTTGCAGGCGGCCGCTCCGGTCGGAAAGGCAGTCCTAGAGCGCCGTGCGTCCATTCGGACGCACAAAGGACGCTCTAACCTATTTTAT
>NZ_CFHTCS010000381.1:0-3939 GCF_984369615.1 Martelella sp.
GTGCACGTCGGAGAGGGTCTCGGTGCAGAGCACGACGACGTTGTCGCTGTCGAGGAAGGCCGGGTCGCTGGACCAGCGCTGGATGGCCACCAGGTTGGCCTTGTCGGCGTCGCCCATGAAGCCCAGATCGGCCATCGGCACGATCATCTACCACACCTTCGATTTCGACCGCGACTACTACATTCCTGCCGAAGAGGTCGCCCGTGACCAGGAAAAGGCCAAGGAGGCTTATGCATGACGATCGCTGATCAGACGGGCGATACGCATCACGACGAACACGCCCATCACAGCAGCCCGACGCAGCTCGGCTTCTGGATCTACCTCATGAGCGACTGCCTGATCTTCGGCACGCTCTTTGCAACCTATGCCGTTCTGGGCCGCTCCTATGCGGGCGGCCCCTCGCCGGCCGACCTGTTCGAGCTCGACTTCGCCCTTATCGAGACGGCGCTTCTGCTGTTCTCCTCGGTCACCTTCGGCATGGGCATGCTGCGGATGGACAAGGGCGACAAGGCAGGCCTGATGAAGTGGCTGATCGTCGCCGGCCTTTTCGCCGTCGGCTTCCTGGCGATGGAGATCTATGAATTCCATCACTTCATCGAACTCGGCGCCACGCCGGACCGTTCGGCCTTCCTTTCGGCCTATTTCACCCTGGTCGGCACGCACGGCCTGCACGTCACCTTCGGCACGATCTGGCTGATCGTTCTTCTGTTCCAGCTGTCGCGCAAGGGCCTCACCGAAGCGACGCGCCGGCGCACGGCGACGTTGTCGATGTTCTGGCACTTCCTCGATCTGGTCTGGATCGGCGTGTTCTCGCTTGTCTATCTTACGGGAGTGGTTCTATGAGTTCAGCCAACGAACATGCATCCCGCGACGGTCACGGCCATGAAAGCCACGGTCACGGCAGCTTCAAGTCGCTGATGACCGGCTTTATCCTGGCGGCCGTCCTCACCATCATTCCCTTCGGACTGGTGATGGCCGACGCGATCTCCAGCAAGGGTTTCCTGATTGCCGTGATCATGATCTGCGCCGCGGCGCAGATCCTGGTGCATCTGAAATATTTCCTGCTCCTGAGCAGCCACCAGGAAGAAGGCTGGACCATGGCGTCCTCGCTTCTGGCCCTGATCCTGCTCCTGATCGTGCTCGCCGGCTCGCTCTGGGTCATGCACAACATGAACAAATACATGATGCCCCTTCCGGAAAGCGGCTACACCTATCTCGATGACGGCACGATCGTCTGCGCCACGCCCGAGATCGCCCAGCAACTGCGCGATGCCGGCGTGACGGGCAACATCATCGTCCAGGGCCAGCAGTAAGCCTTTGCCCTGCCGCGTCTTCCGCCTCCCCTCGGCTCCCGCGGGGAGGCGTTTTTGTTTCAAGAGCCGTTGACGGCGCGTCGGGCTTTCCGGAAATCGATTCCGATTCTCGGGCCGATGCGCTAGAGCATTTCGCAGTCAGATGGAAACATCTGACGTCCGCGAAAATGCGTCAAAACAAATAGATGGAGCGGTTGCGCGTTTCCAAGAATGGCGGAACCGCTCTAGAACCCGCGACAGGCCGCTGCATTCCGGCGGTCGGGAAGGAAATTCGCCATGGTCGCCTCCTCCAGAAAACGTCTGATCGCCATCACCGCCGTCGCGGCCGTGATCTTCGCCGGCTTCGCGGCGCTCGGCATCTGGCAGGTCTATCGCCTGCAATGGAAGCTTGACCTGATCGCTGCCGTCGAGGCGCGGGTGGAAGCCCCGGCCGTGCCGGCGCCGGGCCCCGCCGACTGGCCTGAGATCACGCGCGCGAAAGATGCCTACCGCCACGTGACCGTCACCGGCAAGCTCATCAACAGTCAGGAAGTGCAGATCTACTACCCGACCGAACTCGGGCCCGGCTACTTCGTGATGACGCCGCTTTTGCGTCCGGACGGCAGCTATGTGCTGATCAATCGCGGCTTCGTGCCGGAGGAAAAGCGCGCGCGCTCGACCCGCTCGGCGCCGGAAGGCGAAGTGACCATATCCGGCCTCCTGCGCATGTCGGAGGACAAGGGCTGGCTGTTCTCGCGCGCCAACGATCCGGAGAACGGGAACTGGTACCGTCGCGACGTGGCCTCGATCATGGCAACCAAGGGGCTGAGACCCTTTGCCCCCTATTTCATCGATGCCGACAGCACCGTCAATCCGGGCGGCTATCCGATCGGTGGGCTGACAGTGGTGAAGTTCCGCAACGCACATCTGAGCTACGCGCTGACCTGGTTCGCCATGGCGCTCGGCACGCTTGCCCTTTATGCGCTGGTGCTGCGCTATGAAGGCGTATGGGGCACGCGGCCGCCGCCGGAAGAAGACGGGGAATAGGCCTTTCCGCGGCAGCGCGCGCTTCGGCAGCACTGCGGATAGGGCCGAGCTTGGCCGTCACCTTTTTCCGCCTGTGGAAAGCGATGAAGAAATCGCGCCCGCGTGCGGGTTCTACCACAGGTTGGTAGCCGATGAGGGTGGCGAGCAGTCATCTTTCGCCATATCGACATTTCGGCGAATGCGATTCGTCCGGCCCGCGCGCCCCGGCCTACGGGGCCGCAGACACTTCCTGTATCATTCCCCCTGTCATATTGTGTTAACTGTGAATATGGAATTCATGCGTGCGAAACACTATATATGGTGAGTTCGGGCATTTCAGTTCGCAGATATTGTGTTATGGTGATTCTATCGAATCAAGCTGATGCGTCAGCGGCGTCCGGTCTTCAAGGTTTTGAGTCCTCATAAGCATGTGTCGAAGTGATGTTCCCCGTGGACAGCGCGCGCCGTGCCGACTTCTGAGGTATGAAAACGCCAGTCCGGTCAATGCGTTCGAGGAGACTGTTGAGAGAGAGTGGCGGTGACGACTTGCAACCGCCGCGCCTTCCCCGGCTTTCGGCCGGCAACGGTCCGGTCCGGAGCCGATCCTGTTGATGATCAACATGGCCGGCTCCGCAAGATGCGCGGGAAAGCGCCGGCGATATGATCGGCGCTTTTGAAAAACAATGATTATGCGAGGATAACGATGAAGATCACTGTCTACTCCAAACCGGCTTGCGTGCAGTGCAATGCGACGACCCGCGCGCTCGAGCGCAAGGGCCTCGACTATGAAGTCGTCGACGTGTCGGTGGACAACGAAGCCTATGACCATGTCGTCGGCATGGGCTATCGCCAGGTGCCCGTCGTCGTTGCCGGCGAACAGCACTGGTCCGGCTTCCGCCCGGACATGATCGGCACCCTCGCCTGACCGTGTAATGCCGGCCCGAGGGCCGGCGCGCGAGCGCGCCCGCGCGGGAAAACGCAGCGGGCGCAGCAAGGACAAGACGGCGCGTCAAAGGACGCGCCGTGCTGGTGAAGAGGGAAAGGGATGACGGGCATGCTCGTCTATTATTCCAGCGCCACGGGCAATACGCACCGTTTCGTGACCAAGACCGGGCTCGAGGCAAGACGCCTCGGCCCCCAGGGGGATACGGAAACGGTGGATGCGCCCTATGTCCTCGTCGTGCCGACCTATGCCGGCGGCGACGGACGCGGCGCAGTGCCGAAGCCGGTCATCCGCTTCCTCAACAATCCGGAGAACAGGGCGCTGATCCGCGGCGTCATCGCTTCCGGAAACACGAATTTCGGAGAGACCTACGGCATTGCCGGCGACATCATCTCCGCGAAATGCAAGGTACCGTACCTCTATCGTTTCGAACTGCTCGGGACGGAAGAGGATGTCATCAACGTCAGACAGGGACTGGAAGAGTTTTGGAAACGGCAGAACTGAGGGTGGCCACAAGCGCCGAGGACGAAACCGTTCAGGAAACGGGCATGGAGAAAAGCGCCGACAAGGGCTCTGAAAAGGCCTCCGCCAAGACCAAGGCGGCGGCGCTCGACTATCACGCGCTGAACGCGATGCTCAATCTCTATGACGAGAACGGGCACATCCAGTTCGACAAGG
>NZ_CFHTCS010000382.1:0-3938 GCF_984369615.1 Martelella sp.
ACCAGCGCGACATTTGCCGTCAAGCTTGAAGCCGTCCCTGTCGCCTTCGATCGGAAGCCCGTCGAGTTCGCAGCGGAAGCGGGTGCCCTTCATCTTGCCCTCGACGATCTTGCCGGGCCCCGACCATTTGCCTGCCACCTGGCGGAAGAAGGCGCTGTCGGGGCTTTCAGCGGCGGCGTTTGCGGGCAGGGCCGCGAGGAGGGTTGCGGCGATCATCGCGGAACTGAACAGGCGTGCTGGCCGTCGTGTCATCTTGGCGCTTCCGGGCAACTGCGCGTGGCAGGTCTGGTTTCGGTTGAGCTGCAAGCATGAAGGGGAAACGTTAAGCTTTGGTTCTTCTGCCCGCAATGCGGGTGGATGGGCGGTCAGGGATTTGAGAGGTCGCGCTTTTCGCCGGGGCCGAGATCGTTGATGAAATCGCCGATCCCCGGCCGCTTGAGGGCGGTGAACGGCATCGGGCGGCAGAGATCCATGGCGGCGATGCCGATGCGCGCCGTCATCAGCCCGTTGATCATGCCCTCGCCGAACCGGGCGGAGAGCCTGGAGGCGAGCCCGTGGCCGAGCACCTGCTGGACGAGACTGTCGCCGACGGCGATCGAACCGGTGACGGCGAGGTGCGCGAGCACGTCGCGGATCAGCCGGAAGAGGCCGATCGAGCCCGGACGGCCGCCGTAAAGCTCGGCCATATTGCGGATCAGGCGGATCGATTCGTAGAAGACGTAGAGAATATCGACCGCCGCGCGCGGGCTGATGGCTGTGACCACGGAGACGCGCTTGGAAGCGTTGAGGATCAGCGCGCGGGCCTTGATGTCGAGCGGCGCCATCATCTCGCGCTCGGCAAATTCCACCAATTGCGGGGCATCGATGATCGTCTCGTCGAGTTCGCCGAGGCGCTTTCGCCCGCGGGCGGTTTCGGCCTTGCCGGCGACAAGCGATGCCAGCTCGCCCACGGCCTTGCGGGCGGCTTCCGCGTCGCGGCCGGCATGGGCCTCGGCGAGACGCAGCTTGATGGTCTGGATCGCGCCGAGCCTCAGGATCGCAATCGCCTCCCGCGTCGCGACCACGATCGCGGCAAGAACGCCGACGATGACGGCGCCAAGCGCGATCCAGCCTAGCCATGGGGCGCGAGCGAACAGGCTGCGCACCAGATCGTCGATCCAGAGACCGATTGCCAGCGACAGCACGATGCCGAAGGCGGCAGCGGCCAGTTTCGAAAAGGAGAAGCCACGCTTCTTCATGGTCGCGACCGGCGGCTCGTCTTCTTCGGCGGCAATGGTTTCCGCATCCCGCAGGAAGGGGTCTTCCTCATCGGGCGTCATCTTCACGTCGGGATCGTCGAAATGGCGGGGTTTTCGCCTTTGGGCGTTTTCGGCCTCGCGCGCTTCTTCCTCAATGTCGAAGACTGCGGGTTTGCGCGGATCATTGGGTGTCATGCCAGACGGTCTCCCAGAAGGAACTGCAGGGCGCGGTCGAGGCGGATATGCGGGATCGAAAGCGGCCCCTCCTGGCCCTCGATGTCGATCTCGGGCGGACGGAAGCGCACGGCGTTGATATCCGCCAGATTGTCCGGCGCCTTGCCGCCGCGCCGCAACAGCCGGAAAAAGGCATCCGGATTGGCCGGAAGGTCGCCGGGAAAGATCGCCGTTTTCCGTTTTCCATCAAAGGTTTCCAAGCCAATCTTCTCACCTTCCATCGGCGTTCCGACGATCACCGGCAACAGGCTTTCGCCGCTTTCGACCGTTGCCTCGCGGGTGGCTCGGACGGAGGCGAGCGCCATCACCTCGATGCCGGCGCCCGACGCGCCGATCGTCTTTGCCGCATCGTCGACGAGGCGACGCGTCAGCTTTTCAAGCCGGTCATGGCTTTCGTGATGCAGGTGATCGGCCTTGGTCGCGGCGATCAGAACCCGGTCGATGCGCCGCCGCACCAGAGACGAGAGCCAGCTATTGCGGCCCGGCCGGAAACAGGCGAGGACTTCGGAGAGCGCGCGTTCCAGGTCGGCGACCGCTTCCGGGCCGCGGCTCAGCGCCTGAAGCGTGTCGACCAGCACGATCTGCCGGTCAAGGCGGGCGAAGTGATTGCGGAAGAAGGGCTTGACGACCACGGACTTGTAGGCCTCGTAACGGCGCTCCATCAGGGCGGCGAGCGAACCGCGTTTCGGCGTGCCCTCGCCAAGACCGGCAAGCGGCGCGAAGGTCAGCGCCGGCGAGCCTTCGAGATCGCCCGGCATCAGGAACCGGCCGGGTGGCAGCGTGGAAAGAGAGTGCTCGTCGGCCCGGCATGCCGTCAGATAGGTCGTGAAGGTCTCATGCAGGGCCCTGACCGTTTTTTCGTCTGCCGGGGCGTCATAGTCGAGGCCGTTGCAAGCCGCCAGCCAGTCACGGGCAAGCGCCGCGCGTGCGCCGCTTTGGGCGCGGGCTTCGGTTTCGGCCGAGAAAGTGCGAAAATCCTGTCCGAGAAGCGGCAGGTCGAGCAGCCATTCGCCGGGGTAGTCGACGATATCGACGGCGATCCTGCCGCGCGAGAACATGCGATTCCAGCGGCTGGCGCTTTCATATTCGATGGTCAGCCGCAATTCGGAGATCGCCCGGGTCGATTCGGGCCAGATCCTGTCATCCACCAGCCGGTCGATATGGCTCTCATAGTCGAAGCGCGGGACCTGGTCGTCCGGCTGTTCGTCGAGACCGACATTCGAAAGCCGGCCCGAACGCATGGCCTCGAACATCGGCAATCTTCCGCGATGGAGAAGATTGTGGACGAGCGAGGCGATGAAAACGGTCTTGCCCGCGCGCGAAAGTCCGGTGACGCCCAGGCGCAGCGTCGGCTGGATGAGATCGGATGCGCGATCGGAAATCGTGTCGAGCGTTATGCGGGCATTGTCGCCAAGCGACGTGTGGATCGGCATGAAGATCGGCTTCCTTTTCCGGTTCTGACCGCAATATAGGCAGGGCCGGGCCGGGTTGAAAGGCAGGATGCCGCCGGCTCGTTCACGGCGCCAGGAAAGCCGTGACCTTCCATTCGGGCGCTCCGTCGCCGGCCTCATGCTGCGCGCCGGCATGGTCGAGCACGGCGATGCCGGCGGTGGGAAAGCCATAGGGGCAGGTGGCGTTGAAGGCCTCGTAGCCCACGAGCATCAGAAGCGTTTCCTCGATCCCGGGATTATGCCCGCAGATCAGCACGGACTGCCGGTCGGCGTGGTCGGAAATCGCCTCGATATAGGTGACCGGCGCGGCCTGATAGAAATCATCGATGAACCGGCAGGAGGGAATGCGATCAAGCGCGCGATAGGCCGCATCGGCGGTCTGGCGGCAGCGCATCGCGGACGACGACAGGATGACCTCCGGCACATAACCCGCAGCCTTCATCCGGCGGGCGATGTCGGCGGCGTCATCGACGCCGCGCTTTGACAGGGGGCGCTCGAAGTCGCGCATGGTCGGTTCCGGCCAGACGGCCTGCGCGTGCCGGAAAAGATAGATCCGTTCAGGGTGAGGGCTGATCGTCGACATTGCTCATCTCGAAGCGGCATGAAGCGGTTTCGGCGGTGCGGAATCCGCCGTTTCCGGCGGATCAGCGGGTTCGAACATGTCCTTATCACGAAATTCCGGCAAGCCCGCCTGCTTTTTTTATTGCCGGACGCAGCCCATTTTGCAACGGCGCGGCACGTCGCCCGGCCACAATCCGGGCAAGGCAGGCGCCGGAGAATGCGCGAATCGGCCGTGTGCCGCATAAAACCGGGCGTTGCCGGCCTTCGATGAATGTTTTATGGCAGTTGCCTTCTTTTCGCGCAGAAAAACCAGAAAACAGGCCTATTTTTTCAACATTTATTGTGCTGCTCAAATTTACAGCAGAGACTTGAATAATCAGGTTTGTTTGGGATATACAGCGCCCGTGGGGTGTTGTTCAGGAGAATGGCTTTGAACAAGAACATTGATCTTAGT
>NZ_CFHTCS010000383.1:0-3927 GCF_984369615.1 Martelella sp.
TCGCCGATCTCGACAGCCAGGCCGGCGATGGCGATCTGGGCGCCAGCATGGTGCGTGGCGCCGAAGCAATCCGCGCCCTGTCCGAGACCGCCTTCAATACACCCGAATCCGCCTGCGCGGAGATCGGGGACGCGCTCCGGCGCGCCATCGCCGGGAGTTCGGGCCCATTTTATGCTGTAGGGCTTGTTCGCGCCGCCAGCGCCCTGCAGGGTAAGGCCGAAGCCTCGGCCCGGGACTGGTCCGCTGCCTTCTCTGCCGCGGTCGATGCTGTCGAGCAACTCGGTGGCGCTCGGGTCGGAAACCGTACAATGATCGATGCCCTGCGTCCGGCTGCCGATGCCTTGGCGAAGGGCCTTGCTGACGGCGCCGAGCCTCTTCACGCATTCCAAGCCGCTGTCACAGCCGCACAATCCGGCGCCGATGCAACCGCCGAGATGCAACCCTCGCTCGGACGTGCAGCGTATCTCGGCGATCGTGCCAAAGGCGTGAAGGACGGGGGCGCTGTCGCAGTCTCACTGTGGCTCAAGGCCATTTCGGACGAGATTGCCAGGTCTCGGGAACAGAAAGGAGGACCGGGGAATCTGCCCGGTTGAGTAAAGTCCGGGACCGGCGGAGCACAGGTGGTCAACGGCATGAATGCGATCCGGCTTACCGTCGCCGCGAACGAGAAGCGCGCTGTCGGCCACACGATGCATGAGGCCTGGTTCGACGTCACGGCCGAGGATGCCGTCATTGCCGCTTTCGAACACATGGATGCCGAGGGGTCGATATCCTGATCAACATGCCGGCATCCAGGCGGTGCGCGCCACGTTCGCGCTCCATCCGGGCAGCCAAGGGCGGCATCAATCTCCTGACGCGTTCGATGGCAGCCAGATCATCCGCGTCGACGGCGGAATGCTCCCCGTTCTTGAGAGGCGTCGAAGGAGCGACCTTGAGCGCGCGCCGCTGCTTTCCGATCTCGGGCTTCAGTTCAGGTCCATCGCAGGTCTGCTTCTCCCGCGTTCGCAGGAACAGCAGACCTTCCGCAATTGCACCGCGTTTTTGTCATATCCCGCGGTGCAGGGACGGCGGCTTGGCATACTTGCTATATACGGGAAATATATAGGACAGTTTGCCCTGCTATAAGTTCTTAATAGCGGATCTGGTTTTGAATCCGCAAAACGGACGGCGTCACATTTGTCGGAGGAAGCAGAGATGAGCGACATGATCGATTTTGCCACAGGCGCGCCGGGCATCGGCTCCAGGTGGACGTCGAGCGCCAAGAGCGGGGTTGGCACCGCGCTTTCGGTGGCTTCGCCGGTCTGGTTTACGCTGAGCCACGGGATTCTCAACGAGATATATTATCCCCGCGTCGACAGCGCCTGCACCCGCGATTTCGGTTTCCTCGTAACCGGTCCGGATGGCTATTTTTCCGAGGAAAAGCGCGATTGCGAGCAGGAAACAACGCCGCTTGAGGATGGCGTTCCGGCCTTTTCGATCGTCAACACCGCCCTTGATGGCGCCTACCGGATCAGAAAGCAGATCATCAGCGATCCGGCGCGGGCTGTCGTCCTCCAGCGCATTTCGTTCAGCGCGCTCAAGGGCAGGACCCGCGATTACCGGGTGACCGCGCTTCTGGCGCCGCATCTGGTCAATGCCGGTGCGTCGAACTCCGCCTGGATCGGCGAGTTCGAGGGCGCACCGGCGCTGTTTGCCAGCGGCCGCTCCCGCTATCTGGCGCTGGTATCAAGCGCGCCGTGGCGGGCAATGTCCGCCGGTTTCGTCGGAACGTCGGATGGCTGGCAGCAATTGTCCCGGCATGGACGGCTCGTCGACCAGTACCAGCGCGCCGATGACGGCAATGTGGCGCTGGCCGGCGAGATCGATTTTTCCGGCGGCGATGGTTCCGTGGTACTGGCGCTCGGTTTCGGCCAGACCGAACACGAAGCGGCGGCCGCAGCCACGCGGAGCCTGAAGGACGGCTTCGACCACGCTCTGGATAAATTCATAACCGGCTGGCGGAAGTGGCAGGACGGTCTGGTCCCGCTCGATCGCAAGGCGGAAGACGGGATCAACGCCTATCGCGTCTCGACGGCGGTGCTGGCGACCCACCGGGCGTCGGACCGGCCCGGCGCCGCGGTTGCCAGCCTGTCGATCCCCTGGGGCTATTCGAAAGGCGATGACGATCTTGGCGGCTACCATCTTGTGTGGCCGCGCGACCTGGTCGAGACGGCCGGCGGCTTTCTGGCCGCAGGCGACGCGAAAGAGGCGCTGGCGATCCTCGATTATCTGCGCGAGTTACAGCAGCCCTCCGGCCGCTGGGCGCAGAACTTCTGGCTCGACGGCAAGCCCTACTGGCATGGCGTCCAGATGGACGAGTGCGCCTTTCCGATCCTGCTTGCCGACATGTTGCGGCGTCAGGGCCATCTGAACAGCAAGACGATCCGCCGCTTTCTGCCGATGATCAAGAGCGCCGCCGGCTATATCCTCGCCAATGGTCCCTCCACCGGAGAAGACCGCTGGGAAGAGGACGGCGGATACAGCCCGTTCACGCTCGCGGTCGAAATCACGGCCCTGCTGGCCGCTGCCGATATTCTGGAAGCCGAGGGCGAAGAGAAAGCGGCCAACCATCTGCGCGAGACGGCCGATTGCTGGAACGAGCAGATCGAGAAATGGACCTTCGAGGGCGATCCGGACCTGTGCCGGGCACTGGACATCGCGGGCTATTACGTCCGCATTGCCGCGCCCGGGGCAACGGATGCCGCCGGACCGGCTGGCGAAACGCCGATCCGCAACCAGACGCCCGACCGTTCGATCATGGCGAGCGATGCCGTGATCAGTCCGGACGCGCTGGCGCTGGTGCGCTTCGGGCTGCGCGCGGCGGACGATCCTCATATCGTCGATACCGTCAAGGCCATTGACCACACGCTGCGGAGTGAACTGCCGCAAGGCCCGCTCTGGTACCGCTACACCGGCGACGGTTACGGCGAGCACGAGGACGGCCGGGCATTCGACGGTATCGGTCAGGGGCGGCCCTGGCCCTTGCTGGCCGGCGAGCGCGCCCACTACGAGCTTGCCGCCGGCCGAACCGATGCGGCCAAGGCGCTGCTTCAAACGCTTGAAAAATCCGCCAATGCCGGCGGGCTGCTCCCGGAGCAAAGCTGGGATGGCCCCGACATGCCGGACCGCGAGCTCTATTTCGGACGGCCCTCGGGCAGCGCGATGCCGCTGGTCTGGGCGCATTCGGAGCATATCAAACTGCTGCGCTCGCTCGCCGATGGCGCCGTGTTCGACATGCCGCCGCAGGGCCGGGCCCGGTATATCGACAAGCAGACAGCATCAAGAATACGGATCTGGCGGTTCGACAACAGGCTGGCCACGATCCCGGTCGGCAAGAATCTCAGGATCGAACTGGCGGATGCGGCCACCATTCACTGGAGCGCCGATGGCTGGGCCACCGTCAAGGACATCAAGACGAAGCCATCGGGGCTCGGGACCCATTTCGCGGATCTGCCATTGAAGGGCGTGGAACCCGGACATGCCGTGGTCTTCACTTTCTTCTGGCCGGAAAGCGGAGAGTGGGAGAATGTAGATTTCACCGTTCGCGTCGGCGAGTAGAGCGAACCAGCACAGGAAACGGAGTTTGGGCATGCAGATTGGAATGATGGGTCTTGGACGTATGGGCGCCAACATGGTGCGGCGTCTCATGAAGGACGGCCATGAATGCGTCGTCTATGACGTCAACGCCGACAATGTCGCCGCGCTGGTGAAGGAAGGCGCGGTCGGCGCCAGTTCCGTCGAGGACCTTGTCGCCAGGCTGGAAAAGCCCCGCGCGGTGTGGATGATGCTGCCGGCGGCGATCACGCCGCGGATTGCCCGCGACCTTGCGGGCAAGCTCGAAAAGGGGGATGCCATCATCAATGGCGGCAATTCGCACTATCGCGACGC
>NZ_CFHTCS010000384.1:0-3924 GCF_984369615.1 Martelella sp.
GTCGCGAAAACGAACGGTCGGATAGGCGCTCAGCTCTTCGCTGAACCACGCCTTGATATCGGCCGGGCTTTGCCCGTCCTGGCCCGGAAACCCGTGCGACGCCGCCGCAAACCGGTTTCTGGGCATGCCGGTATCCAGCACCAACACCTGTTTTCGCGCCCGCGCCAGCTGCATGGCGGCTGACATCCCGGCAAAACTGCCGCCGATAATGAGAACATCATGATCCATAGCCTGATCCTGTATTTGGCTTAATGTATTTTTATGAGTTACATGAAATCCCGAACCGAAGCAAGACATGAAACTTTCATTGTTTCATGATCACTGCTAGACAAGAGGCATCCGAAAGTCAGGAGCCCATTTGATGCCGCGCGACCTCCGCCTGTCCCGTATGCTGCACGTGCTGATCCATCTCGACCGGCACGTCGAACGCGCGACGTCGGATCAGATCGCCGGGATGATTTCGACGAATCCTGTCGTGGTGCGGCGGATGATGGCGGGCCTCAGGGACAAGGAAATCCTGATCTCGGAAAAGGGCCATGGCGGCGGCTGGCAACTGGCGCGCCCCTTGAGCGCAATATCGCTGCTTGATGTCTACGAGGCGATCGGCAGCCCGCCCTTGTTCAACATCGGCCCCGGCGCGGAGCCCGCCGACTGTCTGGTGGAGAAGGCCGTCGACGCGCGGCTTGACCTTGCGATGCAGGAAGCCGAGCGCCGCCTGTTGCAGCAGTTCTCCGAGATCTCGGTGGAGGACCTGGCGCAGGATTTCGAGCACCGGTTTGCCGCCCTTCACGGGGACGCCGACAGTAATACGGCAGCCGCTTTCTCGCATGCCAAGAGCTGATCTTCGGACCCCGTCCAGTTTGAAGTGATCAGGCGCAGCGCCCAGTCGCCGGGCCAAGTCGCCGGGCCAAGTCTCCGGGCCAAGTCTCCGGCCATGTCGCCGGGCCATGACGGTCCATCACGACGCTGTATTCAAGGCCGGATATCGAAACGATTTTCAGGCGCGAGCAGAAAAGTGGTTGCCATCAAAATCGGCTTCCCTTAAATGTAACGTTATTACATTACCAGTCTAACCAGACTGTTCCCTGACTTGAGTGAAAGCCCTTTGATGGCCGAGGCCTGCCTGACCTTTCGCGATCTGACGCTTGGATATGACCGGCATCCGGCCGTGCACCACCTGAACGGCGTTGTCGGCAAGGGCAGCCTGACGGCGGTGGTCGGCGGCAACGGCTCGGGCAAGTCGACGCTGATGAAGGGCATTGTCGGATTGCTGCGGCCGCTTGGCGGCAGTTGCGCGGTCGCGCCCGGCACGCGTCTGGCCTATCTGCCGCAGCTTTCCGAGCTCGACCGCAGCTTTCCCGCTCGGGTCGTGGACCTCGTTTCGCTGGGGCTGTGGCCGCGGCGCGGTCTTCTCGGGCGGCATCGCGCCGAGGACCGGCGAGCGGTCAGCGACGCGCTGATGGCCGTGGGTCTTAAAGGCTTTGAAAAGCGTCCCGTCGACAGCCTGTCCGGAGGCCAGCTGCAAAGGGCGCTGTTTGCGCGGGTTCTGGTGCAGGACGCCGATCTCATTCTGCTGGACGAACCGTTCAATGCGGTCGATGCGCGCACGATCACCGATCTTGTGGCGCTGATCAAGAACTGGCACGGGGAGCAGCGCACGGTCATGGTCGTCGTTCATGACCTCGATCTCGTGCGCGAACACTTTCCCGAAGCGCTGCTGCTGGCCAGACGGCCAATCGCCTGGGGTGACGTCTATGGCACGCTTTCGGCGGAAAACCTGCTGCGCGCCCGCCATTACAGCGAGCCATGGGATGAGCACGCGCCGTGGTGCGGGCCCGATGGCAATGCCGGTCTTCGGCAAGCCTCGAACGGAGCGCGCTGATGATCTACGACGCTCTGGTGCTGCCCTTCATCGAGTTCGCCTTCATGCAGCGGGCCTTGTCCGGCGCGTTGATGCTGTCGCTCAGCGCCTGCCCGGTCGGCGTGTTCCTGATGCTGCGGCGCATGAGCCTGACCGGCGATGCGATGGCGCATGCCATCCTTCCGGGCGCGGCCGCCGGCTTCCTGCTCTATGGCCTCGAAATCGTGCCGATGACCATCGGCGGGCTTGTCGCCGGCATCTTCGTGGCGCTCGGCGCGGGCGCCATCGCCCGGCTCACCGTGCAGAAGGAAGATGCCTCGATGGCCGCCTTCTATCTGATTTCGCTGGCGCTTGGCGTGATGATGGTGTCGCTGCGCGGCTCCAGCGTCGACCTGATGCATGTCCTGTTCGGCACGGTTCTGGCGCTGAACGACGACGCGCTGACATTGATCGCGCTGGTTTCCGTCACCTCCATGGTTCTCGTCGGCCTGTTCTGGCGGGCGCTGGTGGCCGAATGCATGGACCCGCTGTTCCTGCGCTCCGTCTCCCGCCTTGGCTCGCCGGTGCATTTCATCTTTCTCGGCCTCGTGGTCATCAATCTGGTGGCGGGCTTTCAGGCGCTCGGAACGCTTCTGTCCGTCGGGCTGATGGTGCTGCCGGCAGCCGCCGCCCGCTTCTGGACGCAACGCGTTTCGACCATGTGCGCACTCGCCATCGCCATCGGCGTTGTTTCCTCCATCGTCGGCCTGCTGCTGTCCTATCACGCCTCGCTGCCTTCCGGCCCGGCGATCATCCTGTCGGCCGGCGCGATCTATTTCGTTTCGGTCGTCGCAAGCCCGCGCGGCCTTCTTCTGTCGCGCCTGCCGAACTCGCTGCATCGCGCGGCCTGATCAAGCAACTTACCGGAATTCAACATGAAGACACTGACAGCCCTTTTCACAAGCCTGATCGTCACCGCTGCATTCTGCGCGCCCGCCCACGCCGAGGATGACAAGCTCGCCGTGGTCGCCAGCTTCTCGATCATCGGCGATTTTGCCGAACAGGTCGGCGGCGACCGCATCACGCTTCGAACGCTGGTCGGACCGGACAGCGACGCCCATGTCTATGAACCGCGCCCAGCCGATGCCATGGCGCTGGCGCGGGCCGACGTCATCCTCGTCAACGGCCTGCAGCTCGAAGGCTTCATGGACCGCCTGATCGAGGCCAGCCAGGCGGATGCGCCGATCACCACCGTGACCGATGGCGCCGACATTCTGAACGATCCCAATGGCGGCCATTATCACTACATCGACGGCAAGGCGATCTTCCACGCCGCGCCGAACGACCCGCATGCCTGGCAGTCGGTCAAAAATGCCAAGGTCTATGTCGAGAACATCGAACAGGCCTTCTGCGCCGCCGATGCGGAAGGATGCCCGACCTACGAGGCCAATGCCGAGGCCTATCTCGACGATCTGACCGCGCTCGATGCGGAAATCCGGGCCACGGTCGATGCGATCCCCGAGGATCGCCGCGTCGCCGTCGTCGCCCATAATGCCTTTCGCTATTTCGAGCGCGACTACGGAATAGCCTTCCTGTCGCCGCAGGGCGTTTCGACCGAGTCCGAAGCCTCCGCCGCGGATGTCGCCTCGCTGATCCGCGAAATCCGCGAGAAGCGCGCGGCGGCCGTCTTTGCCGAAAACATTTCCGACGCCCGCCTCGTCGAACAGATCGCGTCCGAAGCCGGACTGGAACTTGGGGGAACGCTCTATTCGGACGCATTGTCTTCAGCCGACGGCCCCGCGCCGCGCTATATCGACATGATGCACTACAACGTCGAAACGCTCGCGACGGCCATCAACAACGGCTGACACCAATAAACCGGGTGAGGCCGAACCTTGCCCATCGCTGTTACGTTATACCATCAAGGAGAGACTGATATGAAACGATGGATCCTGGGTGCATCCGCACTCGCGATTTCGCTCGGCGCCCCTTCGGCGTTTGCCGAAGACCATGAGGACAGCGTCACCCTCTACCGCGTTTTCGTCGGCGATCATGCCGATGCGAAAATCACGGCCTTCGACCTC
>NZ_CFHTCS010000385.1:0-3920 GCF_984369615.1 Martelella sp.
CGCATCGGCCCGAAAATCGGAATCGCTTTTCGGAAAGCACGATGCGTAGATTCAAGAGGTTAGAGCGTCCTTTGTGCGTCCGAAAGGACGCACGGCGCTCTAAAGCGCTTCCGCCTTGACCAGCGAGTGGACATCCTCGACGCGGGCCGAATCCAGATCACTCTCGTCGATGCCGAAGCTTTCGCCCACAAGCTCCTCGACGCCGCGCACCAGCGCCAGCGCATCAAGGCCATAATAGCGCATCAGATAGCTGCGCGAGCCGCCATGCGCATACGTGTCTTTCAGGCCCAGGCGGATCAGCCGCTTGCCGACGCCGGCGTCCGCCATGGTTTCAGCAACAAGCGAGCCGATGCCGCCTTCGGTCACATGGTTTTCCAGCGTGATCACCCCGTGGCGTACCGAGCCGACATGATCGAGCAGCGCCTTGGCGTCAAACGGCTTGATCGTGTGGAGATGAAGATGGCGGATCGAAAGGCCCGCATTCTTCAACGCCGAGCGCGCGCGCATCGCCTCTTCCGTGGTAATGCCGGCGGTGACCACCAGAACATCGTCGCCATCGCTCAGTTCGCGCATCTCGCCCACCTTGATGGGCGTGTCGAACAGGCGCGGCACGGAACCGCGCAGCACCCGGCACCAGACCGGCCCGTCAATACTGTCGGCGGCCTCGCAGATGCTTTCCACCTCGGTCGCATCGCCGGTTTCGAGGATGGTCATGTTCGGGATCGACCGCATCACCGAAATATCCTCGATCGACTGATGGGTCATGCCGCCGGGCGTGGTGACGCCGGGCAGGAAGCCCATGAGCCGCACCTTGCGGCGGGGATAGGCGACCGAGGCCATCAACTGATCATACGGCCGGCGATACATGAAGACGCCGAAGGTGTGTATGAAGGGCCTGAAGCCGGCAAGCCCCAGCCCGCCCGCAAAGCTCATCATGTTCTGTTCCGCCATGCCGAGCGAGAGGAACTGATCGGGATGCCGGTCGCGAAACCCGTCCACTTCGCATGACGAGGTCAGATCCGCCGAAAGGCACAGAATATCGGGATTGCCTGCAGCAAATTTTTCAAATGCCGCCGCATAGGGGCGCGATACCATTTCTACCATTGTCCCGTCTCCTCAGTGGGCGTAGTCGATCGGGTCGATGCCAAGGTCTTTGGCAATCGACACATTCATGCGCTGGCGCTCGTCTTCGGATTTGAACCGCACGTAATGCAGCCGCGGAAAACGCTCTTCCAGGATCGGCATGGCGTTGAACGGGTTTGTCCGCGCCAGGATGATCAGCGGCTTGCCCGCATGCGGTTCCTTCACCGCCTCGCGCATCGCGTCGACATCATGCCCCTCGATTTCCACGCAGACGGCGCCGAAATCGTTGAACTTCGTCCTGATATCGCCGACATCCATGACCGAGCTCATCGCCCCGTCGCATTGCTGGTCATTGACATCCATGATCGCATAGAGATTGTCGATGCCGTGATAGGCCGCCGCCTGAACAGCCTCCCAGGTCTGCCCCTCCTGCACTTCGCCGTCGGACATGAACACCCAGGTACGCCCGGTATCGCCGCGCCTTCTGCGACCGTAAGCCAGCCCCGCCGCCGTTGAAAGGCCGATGCCGAGCGTGCCGTTATGCACTTCCATGCCCGGCGAATGCTCCGCGCCGATCATCTCGACGGAGGAGCCGTCCTTGTTGAACATGGCAAGCCCCTCCGGCGCCATGCGGCCGACTTCGATCAGCGTGGCATAGGCCACCAGCGCATAATGGGCAGGCGCGATGAACAGCCGGTCGAATTCCGGGGTCGCCGGGCCGTTGTAGCCCGCACCCGTATGATAGTCGGGATTTTGCGCCGAGGGCACGCCCTCAAACGGCTTCGGCACCATCGGCAGGGTCGGCGCGCCGAGCTTGAGCTCCTCGTTGTAAAGCCAGGCAAGCTGCTCGCCGGCCGAACAGGCCTGGCTGAGATAGCCGCCATTGTTGCGGATCGAGTGTTCGAAAACGCGGCGGCGAATGCCGAGAGCGACCTCTTCGGTGGTCTTGGAATTTCTCACTGAGCTCCTCCTTCAAACTTTACAAAAGTCATTAATTCAGTCATTTGTAAAAATCAAGCGGTTTATGTGGGAGGGCTTTGCCCTTACATTCGCCGCCGCGCCGCACAGGAGAAACGGCCTGCGAAAGGGAGGAAGGAATGAACACGATGAAAGCCGTCCGCTGCCATGGCTTCGGACATCGGCATCGGCTGGAAACCGGCATCGCCGTACCCAAGCCGAAGCCGGGCGAGGTGCTGGTCAGGGTCGATGCCAGCGGCATCTGCGCGGCGGACCGGGCAATGTGGGACGGTACGGGACCATGGTCGCTGCCCTTCCCCTTCACGCCCGGCCATGAGTTTACCGGGACGGTCGTGGAACTGGGAGAAGGCGCCGGCGAGCGGCACGATCTGAGCGTCGGCGACCGGGCCGTGGCAGAACTCAACATCACCTATGGCAATGACTTCTTCCGCCAGCGCGGCCTCTACCACCTCGCAGACAGGATGGACGTGATCGGCGCTACGCTTGACGGCGGCTGGGCGGAATACATGATCTATCCGGCCGACGCCGTCATCCACAAGGTGCCCGAGAACCTCTCCAACGCGGCCGCCTGCTTTACCGAGCCGCTGGCAAACGCCATTCACGGCGTCGAGCGCGCCGATATCGGCTTCGAGGACGTCGTCGTGGTCTCGGGCGCTGGCCCGATCGGCATGGGCATGCTGCAGGCGGCCCGGCTGAAGACACCGCGCAAGCTCATTCTCGTCAATCCGGGCGGCGCCAAACGCAGGCTTGCCCTGACGCTTGGGGCCGACATGGCTTTCCACCCGGATGACCCCGAGTTGAAGACGGCATTGGCGGATTTGACGGATGGACGGGGAGCCGATGTCTTTCTCGAAGCCTCCGGCCAGACTCAGGCCTTCACGCTGGGCCTGGAACTCCTGCGCAAGGCCGGCCGGCTTGTCGTCTTCGGCGTCTACAAGAAACCGGTCGCCGTCGACCTCAATATTTTCGGGGAGTTCAAGGAGCTCGACATAAGAGGCGGGCATCTGGCCCCTTTCACCTATCGCACGGCGCTGGACTTGATGAGCCGGGGTCTTGTAGATGGAGACGCCTGCGTGACGCACCGCTATCCGCTGGACCGTTTCGAGGAAGCGCTTGAGCGACGACCGGAACCCGACGAGGTGCAGATCAAGATCATTCTCGACCCGCAAATGTGAGGTTCACATGCCCTATACGGCCGCCCATTGGGGAAGCTACCGCATCGACCGCGAAACCGGCACGCTTTTGCCTGTCGAGGGCGATCCGCAGCCCTCGCGGATCGGCAAGGGCTGGGCCAGCGCCTCACGCGACCGCGACAGCCGGGTCATGAAACCTGCCATCCGCAAGGGCTGGCTTGAAGGGGATGGCGGAGCGGGGCGCTCGGGCGACCGCTATGTCGAAGTCAGCTGGGACGAGGCGCTCCGTCATTGCGCGGGCGAGCTGACACGGGTGCGCGAAACGTATGGCAATGGCGCGATTTTCGGCGGCTCCTATGGCTGGTCGAGCGCCGGACGCTTTCACCATGCCCAAAGCCAGATGCGTCGTTTTCTCAATCTTGCCGGCGGCTTTGTCGGCGCGCGCGAAACCTATTCGCACGCGGCCGCCGAAGTGCTTTTTCCGCACATTATGGGGCTCTCCAACCGGGCCTTTCAGGATGAGGTGACGGCCATGCCTTCCGTCAGCGGGGCCTGCGAGTTGATGCTCGCCTTTGGCGGCATTTCGCCCAGAACCGCGCAGGTCGCCTCCTCCGGCACGTCCCGCCACGAGGTCGCGCCCTGGCTTGAAAACCTCGCGAAAGGAAAGACGCGTCTGATCTCGGTCTCGCCGCGCCACGGCGACCTCGACAAGGCCGAATGGTGGGC
>NZ_CFHTCS010000386.1:0-3901 GCF_984369615.1 Martelella sp.
ATCCGCCAGGCCTTGCCCTCGGGCACGATGGTCATCAGCCCGCGCAGGCCGAGATTGATGACCGTGGCGAGGAGCGCGGAATGGCCGAGCATGCGCCGCATCGAAATATACTGCACCTGAGCCGGCGTCGTGCCGCGCGGCGGCTTGCGCCGCTCGACCACCGGATAGCGTCCGGCGTGCTCCTCTCCGGGCCGCCTGATCCGCCGGGAGACCAACAGAAACAGCAGGCCGAGAGTACCGAAGCCGATGACGGAAATCGCGACGCCCGGATTGCGGCGCCCCCACCACCGGAACCGCGCGGCGGCAGCCGGTTCGCTGACGAAACCTTTGGGGAATGCGATGGCGACCGTCAGCCCCTCCTCCGGGTCGAGAATGCGGTAGGTCGAGACATCGACCGTGCCGCCATCCGGGCTGAGGCGGCGGGACACCTCGGTGCGCGTCGAGCCCAGTGGCCCGGTATAGCCGGCAACCTGTGTGGCCGCCGCGCCGTCGGGCAGATGAATGGTCGCGGCGGCATTGTCGATCGGGAAGGCCCAGTAGCTGCCGGTCACATTCCAGTAGAATTCGTCGTGACCGTCGCGGCTTTCGATCTGCGGTCCGGTGCGATAGGCAAGCCGGAAGGTGTGAACGCCCGGTTCGAGATCGGTTCCGGAATCCCCAAGAAAGATGCGGATATAGTCGCTGCGGCGGGCAACGCGCATGGGCACCGGCGCGCCGTCGAGCGTGGCCGACAGGATCTGCAGCGCGCCGGGATCGACGCCGCCTTCCGCCGTCCGTCCCGCGATCGGCAGGTCGCGATAGATGCCATGCTCGATCCGGTAACCCTCCGCCCTGATCGCGATGGTCTCGGTGATATCGAGACGGCCGGTCGGGCCGATCGTAATGTCGCTTTCGAAACGCTCGATCCGCTCGCGCGCCGAGGCCGGCGCAAGCCAGATCAGCACAAGCAGGAAGGCCGTGATGATCCGCTTCCCCGTGACCAAAAGGCCGCCATCCGATTTACCATGCCGGCGGGAAAAAACTGTCTGGAAAACCGAGCGTGATTTCATGAATAAAATGGCTGGCGGCCCTGGCTTTTGGTGTGGCGAATCCGGGTGACGGGACCTTATAGCCCGACCAAAAAGCATAAACAAATCCGTTTGTTACAACGATGTTTCCCGACAAGAAGTAAATCTCAACTTACAGTTACTTGCCTCTGCCCGCCTGCCCCTTCATGACTGCGCCATCGAAGGAGAAAGCATGATCGAACGACGTTTCTGGTTCGCCCTGCTTGTCGCCGCCATCCCCGGCGTGGCAAAGGCCGAGACCATCATTTTCGACCCCGACATTGGCAGCGAACGGACCTATCACCTCGAAATTTCCATGTCTTCCGGCTTCAGCGCACAGGACGGTTTTTACGACAACCAGTTCGTTTCGGCGCTGACCCGCTTTGCGGTCACCGGACGTGACGATGATGGCGAGATCAGCATGGATGTCTTCCCGCTGTGGTTCGCCTATGACGAGGGATCGCGGGTAACCAGCACCGCCTTCGGCGACGCGCCCGATGACCTTGCCGCGCTGATGCGCGCGGGCTTTTCCGCCACGATCGATCCGGAAAGTCACGGGCTCAAGGATTTCGCCCCGCGCGGCGATGCCGAGATGCCGGAAGCCATGCTCGCCCAGATGCGCGACCAGCTCGGCCAGCCGGTCCTGCCGGTCGAAATCGAAGCCGAGGAAGGCTGGTCCACCACCACCACGCTGCCGGGCATCGCCGATGTCGAGATCACCGTCAGCGCGGTGACGCCGGATGCAGTGTTTCTCCGCTATGAGGGCGTGTCGGCGGATACGCGACTGTCCGGCGTTTCGGTGCTGGCGCGCGACAGCGGCTGGGTCGAGCGCTCGGTGATGACCTATGACATGCGCATCGATCCCGGCGCGGCCGACGAGCGCTTTTCGCGCCAGACCATCGCGATGGCGAACACGGAAAGCCCCTTCCCGCTCTATACCCATGCGTTCCGGGGCGAGCCTGAATGGCATGACATGCCGACCTTTCCGTTTTCAACCATCGTCATGCCGCCCGAGCCGGACATGGTGTTCGCCGGCAAGCCGGGAGAGGCCGACAAGCATGGCAAGACCTACACGCTAAGCTTTGCCCACGATCCCGCAGCGGGCAGCAATATCGGCCGCTTCGCGCTCCACGATCTCCATCTCTTCGACGGCGACACCGAACTGCCGACCGCGTTCATCGCCACCATGCCCGTGACCGTTCCGGGCGACGGCGGTTTCCGGACGGTCTCGCGGGCGCGTCCCGTCGGCATCGGCGATGTCCGCGACGAGCTGGATCGGGCAACGGAGCTCAGCGCCAAGGTCGACTGGTATCCGTCAGAGCCGTTCACCCTGACGCTGCGACCGGACGCGGACGGGACGGCCAGCGCGAGCCGCAACGGCGCCTCGGCAGAGTTCCGGCCGACCGATGACGGCTACGAACTGCTGCTCTCCGGCAAAACCTGGGATTTCTTCGGCCTTTCCTTCCCGGAAGGCAGCGACGTCAAGGGCCAGATCTATGCCGCCGACAGCGGCGCGGACTGGCTGACGCCGGAGGAAAGCCAGGCGCGCCGGCTGGCGCTGCCGGATTACAGCGGCATCAGGGTGGCGCTGAAGGCTGAAACCGTGCCGGACACGATCGACATTCGCGTCGAGCGCTATGCCGAAACACCGGCCGCGACGCGCGCGGTCACCTTCCGCACCGAGCGCGGCAAACGCCTCGATCCCGACACCGAACCCGAGATGCGGCCGCTTTATCCTGACGGCGCGCCGCCGCCGCTCGATGCGCTCACGCCCGAAGGCCTCGATCTGGCCGCGCTGCGTTTCAGGCTCGCGACGACGCAGGCGAAGCACTGCGAGGCGGGGCTGGATGAGCCCGTATCGCTTGCCGGTCACGAGCTGGTTTTCGAAACGCAGGCGGACGAGCGGACGGGTACGACGACGCTGCAGCTTGAGACCGATGACGGCATCCGTACGCATTTTTACGGGCATGATCCGATCACCGTCGTCATCGATTGCGAAACCACCGTCGCATGGCGCGAGGCGACCGAGACGCTCGATCCTGAACGGCCATGGCTGATCGAACCGGAAGCGCTCGGCGCGGACAGCACCATGACGATTGGCGCATTCAACGCGCGTTTCCGGCTGGTCGATGCCGAGGGCACCGCGCTGGCGCTGGTCGCGCCGGATGGCACGCCCCTCGCCCCCGACGACACGCTCGCTTCGGCGCTCTTCGAAGACGGCCATATCCGCGCCGCCGGCCGGCCCGAACGCATCCTTGAAGCGGACGCCGGTTCCGCCCCGGTGACACGGCGTTTCGAAATCCGCTTTCCCGATCTGCCCGAACCGAGGGAGGACGCCCGATGAAAACCGCTCTCGCCCTTCTGCTCGCTCTGGCGGCAGGCGCCGCCCATGCCGCCAATGTCGACGAAAATCTGGCACCCTCCCCGGACGGCGCCTACAGCTACACCCCGCCGCAAAAGGCAAAGGACGGCGTCTATATCATCGATATCTACGACGAAGACGATGACCGTTATGCCCGTGTCTGGAACACCGCGCCGTCGCTGGATGAAGGCCGCAAGGTCGGAAAGATCGAGACCTTCTATCCCGGCTCGGGCTACCTCAAGACCCGCGTTCCGCTCAACGAGGACGGCCGCCGCGACGGCGAGATGGTGACCTTCGACGAGGATGAGAATGTCGTGGGCCGCACACCCTATGATGACGGCAGCAAAAACGGCACGGAGGTCCGGTACTGGGCGGATGGCAAGACCCAGCGCGAAACTACCTGGAAGGATGGCGTGCTTAACGGCCCTTGGCGCCTCTATTATGAGGACGGCACGCTTTCGGCCGAAAACAATCATGTCGACGGCCATATCGA
>NZ_CFHTCS010000387.1:0-3876 GCF_984369615.1 Martelella sp.
CGGTTGCGGCTGCACCGGGCAGCCGGCGAACTCGTCAATTCGGATGCGCCGGTCGAGGCGATCGCGAAACGGGCCGGATCATCCGGCGTACCGGCGTTCACCCGTCTTTTCAAGGCCACCTACGGCATCACCCCAGCCGCCTACAGGAGGGCCGGCCGGCACACGATGTTTGATCAACCGGTCCCTGAAAGGAACCATGACATGTATGACGTCACGTTGCGCGATATGGAGGAGCGGCGGCTTGCGGGCCTCCCGCACCGCGGCTCCTATATGGAAATCGACAGGGCCTTCGGTCCGGCGGCGGGCATGATGGCCGCTGCCGGGGCCCTCGGTCCGCAAACGGAGATGATCGGCGTCTACTATGACGACCCCGGTCTGACGGAGGAGAAGGACCTCAATGCCTTCGCGGGCCTCACGCTCGCCGACGGCGCCGATGTGCCGCAAGGGCTGGAGACCCGTTTGGTTTCGGGCGGTCGCTATGCGGTGCTCACCCACAAGGGGCCCTATGCCGAGCTGCACAAGGCCTATCACTGGTTTTATGGCAGCTGGCTTCCCGCCGCCGGTCACGAGCCCGCCGACGCTCCGCCTTGCGAGATCTATCGCAACGACCCGCGCGATACGCCGCCTGCCGAACTCATCACCGAGATCTGCGTGCCGCTGAAGGCCTGAGACTTGCGGCGCTCTACTTTTCGGCGCCAAGCTTGAGCGCGGTCACCGCCTCGCCGCTGTCGGCGATGTAATCGCCGGCATCCTTCTGCCGCTGCAGCAGCAGGATGAAGAGGAAATCCGTCAGCATCAGCTGCGCGTCGCGGGCGGTGATGGCGGATGAGCGCACCCGTTCCTCGTCGGCAATCGTGTAGAGCGTGATGTCCGCGCCGCGCGCGACCGGGTTCTGCTGCGGCCCGGTGATCGAGACCACGGCCGCGCCGCGTTTTGCGGCAAGCTCGGCAATCCGCACCGTTTCGATACTGGTGCCGGAATGGGAGAGCGCAAAGAGCACGTCGCCGGTCTTCGAGGCCGAGACATTGGCCATCTGGACATGGCTGTCGGCATCGTGAAGCGCATAGCGGCCAAGCTTCTGCAGTTTGAGGCAGAAATCGCGCGCCACCAGCGAGGAGGCGCCGACGCCGGCCACGTGAATGCGGCCCGCCGTGTCGACCAGATCCATGACGCGGGCGATGTCGCGCTCGTCATTGGCGGCGATGGTCTGCTGCATGGCGTGCATCTTGCTCGAAAGCATCTTCTGCGCCACCGTCGCCGGGCTGTCGCCGAGTTCAATCGTGCTGTGCAGCGCGCCGGGCGGCCGCCAGGCGTGCGCTCTCGCCTTGCTGACGGCGAGCTTCATCTCCTGATAGCCGGAAAAGCCGAATTTCTGGGCGAATTTCACCACGCTCGACTGGCTGCGGCCGGTCCGTTCGGCAAGGCGCGCGGAGGAAAGCCGGAGAACCTCGTCGGGATTGTCGAGGATGAAACGGCCGATCTGCCGGTCCGCCGGAGAAAGATTGTCAAGCTGGGCTTCTATCACATTGAGAACGGACACGGTTTTCCTCGGTCAGCCGGTGTAAATGCTGGAATAATAAATTCCTTTTCGCGGAATACAATGGAATGATTGCCAAAGCGTAACGGTTTCGCGGCCTCAGGCAGGCGGGCGCAAGCCCCCACCTCTTCAGCCTAAACGTGCCCGAACCGATTGGAATAAAATATTCTGAAATGAATTTGACAAATGGAATTTGTGATTATAGCCTTTCCCGAACGCTGCGATGACAAAGAACAAAAATAACGCATCGCGCGGCAGACAAGGGGAATGCATTCATGAATTTGCTGGCCGGCGAGCTTGAAAAACTGGTGTCCGAGGGGCGCAATCCGCGCACGCTCGATCTCGACCTGCTGTCGGCGCGTGAAATCATCGAAAAGATCAATGCCGAGGATGGCGAGGCCGCGATTGCCGTCGGCCGCGAGACCGACGCCATTGCGAGCGCCGTCGAGCGCATCGTCGAGGCCTTCAATGCCGGAGGCCGGCTTGTCTATATCGGCGCGGGCACGAGCGGGCGGCTTGGCGTTCTCGATGCCTCCGAATGCCCGCCCACCTTTTCCGTTCCCCCCGGCATGGTCGTCGGCCTTATCGCCGGCGGCGAGAAGGCGCTGACCACCGCCGTCGAAGGGGCGGAGGATGATCCGGCGCTGGGCGCTGCCGACCTGAAGGCCATCGGCCTGACGGCACGGGATGTCGTCGTCGGCATCGCGGTCAGCGGGCGCACGCCCTACGTCATCGGGGCCCTGACCTATGCGAAGGAAACCGGTGCGGCGACTGTCGCGCTTTCCTGCAATCCATCTTCCGTCATCGCGGAAATCGCCGATATCTCGATCGCGCCGGTCGTCGGCCCGGAAGTGCTGGCCGGTTCCACAAGGCTGAAATCCGGCACGGCGCAGAAGCTCGTTCTCAACATGCTGAGCACGGCCAGCATGGTCCGCATCGGCAAGGTCTACGAGAACCTGATGGTCGATGTGACGGTGTCGAATGCCAAGCTTTACGCGCGCGCCGTGCGGATCGTCATGGAGGCATCGGGCGTTGCGGCCGAGACCGCCGAAAAATTGCTCGAAAAGACGAAGAACGACGTCAAGCTCGCCATCCTCCTGGCGCTGACGGATATGGAACTGCAGGAGGGCCGCGATCTCCTTGAGGAGACCGGCGGCTTCCTGCGCAAGGCGATCAATCAGAAGACGGCGACAAGCCGCGATAGCTGAAGTCTCTCCGGTGTCGGCAGGAGGCCGCATCGGCAACGCTCAATAATCTCGAGGGAAATGATCATGGGCAGACCCCGTTTCAAGAATCTGGTTTCCGCTGTCGCCGTTGCTGCAGCGCTCGGCGTCGCGGGCGCGGCGGTTCCGGCCGCCGCGGCAACGCTGAATATGGCCTGGTCGCAGGATGCGACCGGTCTCGACCCGCACAAGCAGACGGCTTTTTCGTCGCTGCGCCTGCTGGAACTCGTCTACGAGCCGTTGGTGCGCACCGATAGCGAACTCAACATCGCGCCGGCGATCGCCACGTCCTGGGAATTCTCGGAAGACGGCCGGACGCTGACCTTCAAGCTCGACCCGGATGCGAAATTCTCCAATGGCGACAAGGTGACGCCGGCGGATGTGAAAGCATCCTTCGAGCGTATCCTGAACGAGGAAACCGGCGCTTCCGCCCGCGCCAACTTTCTCTCCATCGAAAGCATCGACACGCCGGATGACGAGACCGTGGTTTTCAACCTGTCGCAGCCGGATGTGCCGCTGTTGACGGCGATGTCCTCGATCAACGCCGCGATCGTTCCGGCAAGCGCCATCGAAGCGGGCACGATCGGCACGGAAACGCTCGGCTCCGGCCCCTTCGTTCTGACAAGCTGGGAGCCGAACTCCCGCGAGGTGCTCGCCGCCAACGAAAACTGGGCGGGCGGCGAGGTTGGCGTCGACGGCATCAACATTTCGGTCCTGCCCGATGAGACCGCGATCCTCGCGGCGCTGCGCACCAACCAGGTGGATTTCGCGTTGATCAACGATCCGCTGGTCGCCACGCTCGTGCCGAACAATCCGGGCCTGACGCTGACCCGCGAACCGGTGCTGAACTACCATGTGCTGCAACTGAACGCCGATCGCGGGGCGATGACCGAGCAAAAGGTCCGCCAGGCGATCTCCTGCGCGATCGACCGCCAGGACGTGCTCGACGCGGCGCTTCTGGGCGAGGGCAAGGTGACCGGGCCGCTGACCATGCCGGCCTATGCGACCGATCCGTCCGAGCTCTTCTGCTATACGCCCGATCTCGACAGGGCAAAGGCGCTGATGGCCGAGGCCGGCTATGAGGACGGCTTCTCCGCCAAGGTGATGGCGGCGACC
>NZ_CFHTCS010000388.1:0-3865 GCF_984369615.1 Martelella sp.
GACCCATAGACCTCCTGCGTCATGGTGCCGACGAGACAGGTGAACTCGGCGAGGTCGCCCTCGATGATTGCCTTGCGGAACTCGATGTAGCCGATCAGCCGCTCGAACGGATCATCATGGTCGTGATAGGGGGCGCTTGCGAAGAATGCGCCGGTGGTGGCCGACCAGTGTTCCGCCGCCGCGATACCGAGCGCGTCCTTGCTCTTGAAGTGATGGAAGAAGGCCCCCTTGGTCACCCCCGCGGCCGAACAGAGTTCGTCGACGGTGGTGGCCGTATAGCCCTTGGCGCGGATCAGCGACAGCGCCGCATCGAGCAGCTTCGATCTCGCATCCGGTTTTGAGGTCATTTTGGGCATGTGTCGCCTCCTGTTCCGGAACACATACCAACTAGTCGGTTTGATGTCAAATGCGATGATGATCACGCAGGGCGCGCGAGTGCGATCGCGAGCTGGAGGCGGCGATTACCGCACCGACGGACGATTCGTATCGTGACCCGCAATGACTTGTTCGTGCATCTGGAGCGTAATCGCTACAGCGTCCCCGCCAACCGGCTGGTGAGCCTGCGGGTTTATTCCACTTGCCGCTCCGACTTACCGGGGGCAATCACATGTTCGATCACCACCTTCGCTGGCCTCCGCTGTGAACCGAAAACGCTTCGAGCAGCGCAGCCTGCCCCAGAAGCCACCCTCTCGGGAACCGTTCCGGCAGTCCGCGCCGCCAATGATCTGCCCCTGCGATCATTCTCGCGGCGCACCTCTCAAGGCGGCCTCGATGGTTGAAATATCAATCTTCCGCATTTCCATCATTGCCGCTTGCGCCCGCGCCGAGGCGGCAGGGTCCGGGTGCGAAAGCGCCTCCATCAGAACCCGCGGCGTGATTTGCCAGCGAAAGCCCCAGCGGTCCTTGCACCAGCCGCACATGATCTCTTCACCGCCATTGCTGACAATTGCGTGCCATAGCCGGTCCGTTTCGGCCTGGTCCTCGGTGTAGACCTGAAGCGAATAGGAATCGTTGGGCTGAACGTGGGGTCCGGCGTTGAGTAGCACATATGGAAGTCCCAACAGCGTCATCTCCACAAGCTGAACAGTCCCCGCAGGGCCGCTTGGCGCGCCTTCGGGGATACGGACGACCTGGTCCACATGGCTATCAGCAAAGGTTGCGGTATAGAACTCTGCGGCCGTCTCGGCCTCCGTGTCGAACCAGAGGAATACGGCGGCTTTTCGATTCGTCATCGTCTATCTCCTTACCCATGGCGGCAGGGCGCCACAGAATCAATGCATCACGTCATCCGCTCCTTGCGCAGCAGAATCACCGTTCCGGCGGGGTCCGACGTCCAGTGCCCGGTCACATTGGTCAGCGGTTCCAACGCGTCCCGGCAAGGGCTGCCAAGTCGCGACAGGGCAGCATCAGGATCGTCATCGAACAATTCGATCCACACATCTGTCTGGCTTTGCTGCGGGACACGATCGATCCACAGGGTCATGGCGCCGAATTCGAACCCTGTGCTGTTGTCCAGATCACGAGTGACCGTCAGCCCCACCTTGTCGCGATAAAAGGCCACGGTTTCCGCCCAACGGTGCGGCGGCACCTTGATGGCAATGTTCTTTCCCGGCTCCATATGACGCCCCTCCTCTTTCGACACTCGATCTACCTGTAAAATCCGTCCCGTAAATTGATTCCGTGCTCCAGCCAGGCCTTCATGGCGCAGAGCATCCCTGTCCATCCCTCGCAATTGCCGAAACAGGAGGCCATGCCGGCCTCGGTTTCGGGCCAGCCAAATTCGCTGATCCGCACCAGCGTGCGCCCGTCGTCCAGCGGGCTGAACTCCATGGTCACGGTCGTCCAGGTGGCGGTTTTCCGGTCCGCTTCCCATTGCAGTACGATTCTTTTGTTGGGGACGACCTCCTGAACCAAGACAGGGAAGGCGCCGGGGAAATCGTGGAAGTCCCAGGTCACCTCAACTCCGGTTTCCAGCCGCCCCCGCGCCCCGCCGGTGGTGAAATACTTTGACAGGCGCTCCGGAGCGACCACGGCCTCGAAGACCTCTTCCACGGGCTTGGATATGCGCCCTGCCACTGTAAATTTCAGCTCCATGATGCGAATCCTCTTTGCTTTTTCGGCATTATGTTATAAAACTACAACATGTCAACTGAGGAAAAATACGACACCCTGTTCAAGGCGCTCGGCCACCGGGCGCGACGGCGGATTCTCGACCTGATCAAGGACGGCCCGAAGACCACCGGCGCGCTCTGCGAGACGCTAACGGATCTCGACCGCTGCACGGTGATGCAGCATCTTTCAGTGCTGGAGAAAGCCGGGCTGGTGGTTGTCGAGCGGCGCGGCCGGGAACGGTGGAACCATCTCGACGCACTCCCGATCCATGACGTTCAGAAGCGCTGGATCGGACCTTACGCCGCGCACGCGATAGGGATGCTAGAGGATTTGGAGACGCTGGCTGAAACCGACGTATCATCGCCGGAACGCCGCAAAAAAAGTGACGCCTGAGAGACTGCGGCCAGGCTTGCCGATCCCAGACAGTTCGCCTGGCCGCTCTCACGGGCCAGCACCTCGGCGTAGGCAACCAAATCGCGGTGAAGTGGTGCGGGCAATGCTCTGCGCCCCGAAAACTGGAGGGAAGTCGGGGCTCAGGTCACAGAATCTGTACGATATGACGTGCTTCTTCGTTCAAGCCGGATAGCGCGCCAGGCGCCAATACACACCTCTCAAGCCATTCAGCAGAGAATGGAGGCCGCCCGGCGCTGTTCTTGTCGCGGAATGATAGGTTCGCAAACGGATTATTGTCCGACGATACACCCTGATAGCGTTGATAGGATCGCCAGATGTTGCGAAGGCAGCCGATATCCTTATTGCCGGACGAAACGCTTCTTTGGGCGGGGCCGTCAGCCGGTGCAATCTTCTCCCGCCAGTATCGGTAGAGTTTCAGAGCATCCTAGCGATCGATCTCATCGAAATACTTATCTCCGGCAACCGCAATGAAGTTTGAAACAGCCCGGCGCCGCACCTTCGTCCAGTTGCGCCTCTGTGTAGCGCTCTTGCTTGCAACTTCCGGTGCAGCAATTTCTGTCAGATATAGCTCGAAGGCTTCGGACAATCGAACGCGCGGCCGAGGCTCAAGCCCCAAAACCGCCGCGGCATCCATGCTCATTGGCGGTGAGACCAACAATGCATCCAATCGCGCCATGATCTGATCGCCGGTCTCGCTTGCCATCACATCGGCTGCCGGACGATAGGTGAAATCCAGAGCACCCGCTCGCGCCACGGCTGCGGCGCGGTAGCGTGCGTCCGCCTTACTGCGATCATCCCCCCTGGATATGCGCCTCACAATGGGTTGTCAGCCTTTTCGCAGGCATCACGTTCAATTCGGGCCATCGCAAGATCACGAGTCCGGAGCGAAATTCGAATGGCCGGCGCTCGCGATTCAAGGTCTATCGCAAGCTTCGGCACCCGCCGAACGTACATGTAAATACCTTGTCGCGTTGTCAGAAAACGGTCCGGATTCTTTCCTTTGGACGTAGTTCGCGTAGCGCTCGTTCCCTAATTTGCTGCACACTTTGTTGCATGCAAATGGCGTTAAGGGCGATAGCGATGGAGGGAGATCTATAATTTTCGATTAAAAATCAAAATCTTACTGAAGAATAACAGTGAGAAACCTGGTGCCCCTTGCCGGAATCGAACCAGCACTCCTTTCGGAACCTGATTTTGAGTCAGGCGCGTCTACCAGTTCCGCCAAAGGGGCCCTTTGCCTCGTCTTGAGGCAGGCATGGCGGAATATAAGGAGATCGGGCCGGGCGTCAACACGCTTCTGGCGCCGGGCCTGCACAAATTTGCGCCGTGCGGCTCTTGA
>NZ_CFHTCS010000389.1:0-3863 GCF_984369615.1 Martelella sp.
CAGGCCGAAGAACGAGCCGACATCGCCGCGCCCGCCCGATGGCAGCCAGCCGAGATTGACGGCAAAGGCCATGACCAGCAGCATGCCGATCCAGAAGGTGGGGACGGAGAAGCCGAGAACCGACAGCGCCATGATCGCCTTGGCGGGGATGCTGTTCGGGCGGTAGCCCGCATAGATGCCGGCCGGAATGCCGATCAGGGTCGCGATCATCACGGCGACGAAGACCAGTTCGACAGTCGCCGGAAGTCTGGAGAAGACGAGCTTGATGACGGAAACGTTGTAGACCATCGACGTTCCGAGATCGCCATGGGCGACATTGGACAAGAAGGTCAGATATTGCTGCCAGAGCGGTTGGTCGAGGCCGTATTGCTCGATCAGCTTCTGGCGGATCGCCTGGGTCGCGCCGGGATCGATCATCACGTCGATCGGATTGCCGATCGCGTAGACGCCGAGAAAGACGATAATCGACATGGCGAAGATGACGACAACGGCCTGCAGAAACCGCTGGACAAGAAAACCAAGCATCCGAGCCTCTTGGAATTAAGCATGCGCATCTGCGCGACGCGCTGAATATCGCACGAACAGGATCATCCGGCATCCGGCCGGGCATCATTCGCCGATGAAGGGCTGCGGCCGAACCGGTCGCAGCCCGTGAACGCCCTGGCGCATGAGCGTTCGCGCAACGCCTTATTGGGCGGGCGTGATTTCGTAGGCGCGCGTTTCCTGGTCGACGCGCGGCGTGATGTCGAGCGTGTCGGCATCGGCGGCCCAGACGGTCTGCAGGATGACGGTCGGGATCAGGGCGCGGTCATCCATGGCGATGAAGGAGGCCTGCTCATAGAGCTCGCGGCGTTTGTCGGCGTCAAGCGTCTGCGTGCCTTCGTCGAAGACCTTGTCGAATTCCGGGTTGGAATAGCCGGTGCGGTTGAAGTTGCCGAAGCCCTTTTCCGCGTCCTTGGTGTGCGTCAGGGCGCCGTAGGTGTAGGCTGCCTCGCCCGTCAGCGTGCCCCAGGCCGACATGGTCATCGTGTATTCCTCGCGCGCTGCGGCCGGGAAGAAGACCGTGCCGTTCAGCGCCTGGGCGTTGACCTTCAGGCCAAGCCGGGCCCACATCTGCGCCAGCGCCTCGCAGACCACGGCATCGCCGGGAACGCGGTTGTTGGTGCAGGTGAAATCGATCTCGAAACCGTCCGGATAACCGGCTTCGGCCAGGAGCGCCTTGGCCTGTTCGAGGTCGTATTCGCGCGGGCCGAGCTCGTCGGTGTAGCCGAAGAAGCCCTCCGGCATGAGCTGGTTGGCCGGGTTGCCAAGACCTTCGAGCACGACATTGACGAGGACGTCGCGGTTGATCGCAAGGTCGAGCGCCTTTCTGACGCGCAGATCCTGCAGCGGGTTGCCGTCGACCGGCTTGCCGTTGACGGTGATCGGCTGCGGCTCCTCATCCTTCACGCTCGGCGCGATGTTGAGGATGTAGATCGAGTCGGAGATGAAGGTCTCCAGACTGTCGTCGTTCTGGAAGGCCAGATAGTCGGAGGCCGGAACGTAGTTGATCAGGTCGACATCGCCAGAGCGCAACGCCGCGACGCGGGCGGCATCATCCGGAATTTCGCGGCGAATGACCTTGTCCCAGGCCGGTTCCTCGCCCCAGTAGCCGTCGAAGCGCTCGAGCACGAGGTCGCCCTTGGGCTCCCAGGAGACGAACTTGTAGGGCCCGGTGCCGATCGCGGCCTCGCCGGAGTTGAACTCCTCGTTGCGGGCTTCCATGCCGGTCTCGGACGGCACGACGAAAAGACGGGTGAAGTCGTTGGGAAGGGCCGGCGCCGTGCCCTTGGTGTGGACGCGCAGCGTATAGTCGTCGACCACTTCGACGCTGTCGACATATTTGGTGTAGAGCGTCATCGGCATCGGGCCTGTGACTTCCGGAATGCGCTCGATCGAGAACTTGACGTCCTCGGCGGTGAAGTCCGAGCCGTCATGGAATTTCACGCCTTCGCGCAGCTTGAATTCCCAGGTCGTGTCGTCGATCGGCTCCCAGCTGACGGCAAGGCCGGGCTTCAGCTGCAGCTTGTCATCGACATCGACGACGGTGTCGTAGATGTGGCGGAGCGCTTCGGCCTGGCTGCCGAGCGTCGACCAGTGCGGGTCGATGGAATCGGGGCCGGCACGCAGGCCGATGATCAGGTCGTCGGCAAGTGCGGCCGGCGCGGCTGCCATCAGCGCGAGCGCGGTGACGGCGGAGCGAAGAAGGGCTTTGTTCATCAGGATTGTTCCCCTTTGTTTCAGATAATTGATACGATAGTCCCGGATTTTTGATACGGTCAACCCTGATTTGTCACAAAATTGATTTTGAAATCATAAAAACAGCGCTGTCAAAGGCTTGGCAGGCTTGGTGTTTTTGTTCATTATAACACTATGACAGACACACAGGTGCAATTCGATCAGGCAATGGATCGCATCATCGATGCCATTGATCGCTCATCTTCGGTTCCCGTTTCGGTGCAGCTGCGCGGAGCGCTGGAGTTCGGCATCGCCTCCGGCGAACTTCCGGCGGGAGGACGCATGCCGTCGGTACGCGCTCTGGCGGCAAGGCTCGGCATCTCGCCGGTCACGGTCAGTACCGTTTACGCAGCGCTCCGGGAGGTCGGGCATACGGAAGGGCGCGTCGGTTCCGGCACCTTCGTCAAGAGCATCTCGGTTCCCGGCAACCAGGCGCGCCTGCGCGAGCTCGACATGCGGATCGCCGATCTGGTGGAGCTTGGCCGCGACTGCGGCCTGTCGCCGAGCGAGCTTGCAACGCGCGTATCCATGGCCCCGAGCCGCCCCGACATGACGATGCGTCTTTTGATCGTCGGCAATTTCATCGAGGCGACCGAGGCCTATGCGGCGGCGCTGCGCCCGCTCCTTGCCCATGGCGACACGCTTTCGGTCGCGACCATGGACATGCTGAAGGAGATCGCCCCTGGCAGCGTCGACCTGGTGATCTCGCCGCGCAGCCTGCTGAAGCCGGCGCGCGATCATTTCGCCGATACGCCGATCACCGGCGTCACGCTGATACCGGACGAGGCCACGCGGGTGGCGCTTGCCTCGCTCGCGACCGATGCCGGGGTCGTCGGATATTCCTATTTCGACACTTTCGTGACGCTGATGAAAGCAGGCATCCGCCGTTTCGGCCCGCACATAACCGAACTTACCATGGTGGTGCGCGGCGAGCCGGGCGCTGAGGAGGCGATCGCCCGTGCCGACGTCCTCGTCTACGCGACCGGCGCCGAATACCTGCTCGAGACGCTGAGGTCCGACCAGCGCGCCTTCGAGTACCGGCACACGCCCGATATCCATTCCGTGCGGAAGGAACTGCTTCCGACGATCGAAGCCTACAGAACAAAAATCCTCAAGAAACGGAGGGGCAACGTTGAAAATATCCGAAAGCAACTGGTTTGAGATCGAGGCGTATCTGAAGACGGATGATCGCTGCGTCCTGCCGCTCGGCAGCACCGAGCAGCATGCCTGGCTCAGCCTTTCCGTCGACAGTATTCTTTCCGAGAAGGTCGCGGCCGATGCCGCCGAGCCGCTGGGCGTGCCGGTCTTTCCGGCCGTCGCCTACGGGCTGACGCCTTATTTCATGGCTTTTCCGGGGTCTGTAACCCTGAAGCTCTCGACCTATGCGGCGCTCGTTTCCGATATTCTCGACAGCCTTTATGCGACCGGCTTTCGTCGCATTCTGATCGTCAACGGCCATGGCGGCAACACGCCGGTCCAGCCGGCGACCATGGAGTGGATGGAACGCCATGACGGCGCGCGCTGCCGCTTTCATGACTGGTGGCGGGCGCCGAAGACGTTTGCGGCCGTGCGCGAGATCGATCCCG
>NZ_CFHTCS010000390.1:0-3858 GCF_984369615.1 Martelella sp.
ACCTGCGCCAGCAGATGGCGGTGCGCGCCGCCTTCGATCCGGACTGGGTGCTGAACCCCTCCAAGGTTTTCCCGCTGGAGGGCCGTGATGACTGAGATGCTGACGCCTGAAACCGAGGCGGAAGCCGCCGGCATCATCGCCCGCCATTTCGAGACGGGCGTGCCGCTTGCCCTTTGCGGCGGCAATACCCGGTCCGGCTTCGGCAATCCGCAGAGGGCCGAAACCACGCTTTCGTCTTCCGCGCTTTCCGGCATCGTCTCCTACGAGCCCTCGGAAATGGTGATGACGGCGCGGGCCGGCACGCCGCTTGCAGAAATCGAGGCGGCGCTCAGGGCAAACGGCCAGTTCCTCGCCTTCGAGCCGATGGACCATCGCGGCATCATGAATACCGAGGGCACGCCGACGATCGGCGGCGTGTTCGCCGCCAATGTCTCCGGTCCTCGCCGCTTCGCGCTTGCGGGGGCTGCCCGCGACCATCTGCTGGGCGCGCGTTTCATCAATGGCAAGGGCGAGGCGATCAAGGCCGGCGGCCGGGTGATGAAGAATGTGACGGGGCTTGATCTTGCCCGACTGATGGCGGGCTCGCACGGCACGCTCGGCTTCCTGACGGAAGTGACCTTCAAGGTGCTGCCGGCGCCGAAGGCGGCGACCACCATCGTCGTCTCCGACCTGACCGATGACGACGCCATCGCGCTGATGGCGGCCGCCATGGCGCTGCCTCTGGAGGTTTCGGGCGCGGCCCACCTGCCCTACAGCGTACGAAACGCCTTCCTGTCCGGCGCGCTCGAAGGCGACAGTGTCACCTGCCTCAGGCTTGAGGGCCTGCCGGAATCGGTTGCCGTCCGCGCCGAAAAACTGAAGGATTATGCCGGCGCGATCGGTCCCGTCGCCGAACTGGACGGCGTGAAGACGAGAACGCTCTGGCGCGAGATTCGCGACGCCGCGCCCTATGCGGAAAAATCGCTGCGTCCGCTCTGGCGCGTCAGCATCGCGCCGTCGGAGGCCGCGAAGCTTGTTGCCGACATCCGCCTGGAGGCGGCCGTGGACGCGCTCTACGACTGGCAGGGCGGACTGGTCTGGATGCGCATGGACGGCGCGCCGGAACCGGGCCGGCTCAGGGCGCTGATCAAGGCCCATGGCGGCGGACATGCGACCCTGATGCGGGCAGACCCGGTCGCGCGCGCGCTGGTCCCCGCCTTCGAACCGCAGCCGCCCGCGATCGCGGCCCTTGCAGCGCGGATCAAGCAGAAACTCGACCCGAAGGGGATATTCAGCCCCGGAAAGATGGCGAAAGAGGAGATGGCAGCATGAGCGACCCGCAAACGACACCGCCCAAACGGTTTGGCGACGGATGGATGGACCCGACGAGGAACAACGTCATCCTCATCTATATTCTCTATCTCGTCAGCTGCGTGATCTTCATTGCCGGCGTCATCGGCCTGATCTCGGCCTATATGAACCGCGACAAGGCCGAGGACTGGCTGAAGACGCATTACACCTGGGCGATCCGCACTTTCTGGATCGCGCTGCTCTTCTCGGCCATTTCCTTCGTGCTGACCTTCGTGATCATCGGCGTGTTCGGTTTCCTGGCGACCGCCGTCTGGGTCATCGTCCGCGTGATCATCGGCCTGCAGAAGGTCAACCGTTCGGAGCCGATCGAGCGCCCGCAAAGCTGGCTGGTTTAGGCGCATCCCATGCAGACCCGCTTCTCCCCCGAGCAGCTTGCCGACCCCAAGGTCGCCGAAGCCGAATCCATCCTGCGCAAATGCGTGCATTGCGGTTTCTGCACGGCGACCTGTCCCACCTATGTGACGCTCGGCAACGAGCTCGACAGCCCCCGCGGGCGCATCTACCTGATCAAGGACATGCTGGAAAACGGGCGGCCGGCGGATGAGGAAGTGGTCACCCATATCGACCGCTGTCTCTCCTGCCTGTCATGCGTGACCACCTGTCCCTCGGGCGTCGACTACATGCACCTCGTCGACCATGCCCGCGTCCATATCGAGAAGACCTACAGGCGCCCCTTCATGAACCGCGTCACCCGCGCGGTTCTGGCGGCAGTGCTGCCCTATCCGGCCCGTTTTCGCGCGGCCCTTTCGCTGGCGCGGCTGGGGCGGCCCTTTGCCGGCCTTTTCGGCTCGGTTGCCGCGCTCAAACCCTTCGAGGCGATGCTGAAACTCGCGCCTTCGCGCCTGCCCGCGGCCTCCCCCGTCTCGAAACCCGCGACCCATACGCCCACTGCCGAGAAACGCGGCCGCGTGGCGCTGCTGACCGGCTGCGCCCAATCCGTGCTCGACCCCGCGATCAACGAGGCGACCGTCCGCCTCCTGACGCGGCTCGGCGTCGAGGTGGTGGTGCCGGAGGGCGAAGGCTGTTGCGGCTCACTGGTCCACCATATGGGCCGCGAGGAACAGGCGCTTGCCGAGGCGCGCAGGAATGTCGACGTCTGGACGCGGGAGATCGAGAACGGCGGGCTCGACGCCGTCATCATCACCGCCTCCGGCTGCGGCACGACGATCAAGGATTACGGCCACATGCTGCGGCATGATCCGGCCTATGCGGAAAAGGCCGCCAGGGTCTCAGCGATCGCCAGGGACATCACCGAATATCTGGCGGGACTCGACCTTCCCGAGCAGAAGCGCCAGGGCATCACCGTCGCCTATCACTCCGCCTGCTCCATGCAGCACGGCCAGCAGATCAAGGCGGCACCGAAACTGCTTCTGGAGGAGGCGGGCTTTGCCGTCAAGGAACCGGCCGAGGGGCATCTGTGTTGCGGATCGGCCGGGACCTACAACATCATGCAGCCTGAGATTTCGGCGAAGCTGAAGGCCCGCAAGGTGAGGAACATCGAGGCGACGAGGCCCGACATCATCGCCACCGGCAATATCGGCTGCATCACCCAGATCGCCTCCGGGACCGCCGTTCCGATCCTGCACACCGTGGAACTCATCGACTGGGCCTATGGCGGAGAGAAGCCGGACAAGCTGAAGGGCATGAAGCTCTCCGCCTGAGGCGGCAGATCACCGCTGCCCGGACGACATCTGGCCGACGATCCAGCGGTCGAGCACCGCGACGACATAGGCAATCTCGCCCTCGTCGAGCGGTCGACCCTTCTCGATGCCGTGCCACTTCATCAGGCATCCCCGGCAGCAGGTCGCCGTTGCATGCTGGGCGAGGAAGGCCGGGTGACCGCGCATCGGCGTCTGCTTCCCGTCATTGGCCGGTTCGGCCGGCGCAAGGCGCGCGCGGATGAAATCCTCGGCATGGGCATTGACCTCTGCCCTGCCCTTTGACGCGGCATAGGCCCGGTCCTTCTCGGACAATGAAAAGCGGCTTCGGAATTTCGACCGCGACAGCCGGTCGAAAAGCGGATCGAGGTCAGCCATTCCGCCTCTCAGTTCAACCGGTCGCCGCTTTCGGTATCGAAGACATGCATGCGCGCGGCATCGAAGACGACCTTTACCTGCTGATGGCGCTCATAGGGGACGCGTTCCGGCGTCAGCAGCAGAACCTGGTCGCCGCCGGCCGTCATCGTCGCATGGGTTTCGGAGCCGGTGGTCTCGGTAAATTCGATCACCGCATCGGTTCCCGCATCGTCAAAGGCGACATTTTCCGGACGTATGCCGATGGTGATCGCCGCACCGGCCTGAAGCCCGTCAACCGCCGGCAGCGGCCAGAGCGCCCCGCCCTTGCTGCGCAGACCCAATGCGCCATCCCGAGCCTCGGCCACGCCTTCAATGAGGTTCATGCCCGGCGCGCCGATGAAGCCGGCGACGAAGACATTCTGCGGGCGGTCGTAGAGCTCGAGCGGCGTGCCGACCTGCTCGATCGCGCCGGGGCGCATCAGAACGATGCGCT
>NZ_CFHTCS010000391.1:0-3854 GCF_984369615.1 Martelella sp.
GTTGGCGACCTTGGCGGTCTGGCCGTCGCCGACCGGGCCGACATGGGTGATGGTCTTGCCCATTGCCTCAAACAGCGGCTTGCCGCGCTCGAAATCGGCATCCGAGCCGCCGACCATGATCGTCAACGCCGCGTTCTTGGCTCCGACCTCGCCGCCGGAGACCGGCGCATCGAGATAGCCACAGCCCTTTGCCGAGATCTTTTCGGCGAAGGCCTTGGTCTCGACCGGGGAGATCGAGCTCATGTCGATGACCATCTTGCCTTCGGAAAGACCGTCAGCCACGCCGTTCTCGCCGAACAGAACCGCCTCGACATCCGGCGTGTCCGGCACGATGGTGATGATGATCTCGGCGGCTTCCGCGACCGCCTTCGGCGTATCGCAGGCGGTCGCGCCCTTTTCGACGAGGAATTCCGAGACCGGCTTCAACCGATTGATGTAAAGGTCGTGGCCGGCGTCGATCAGGTGCGCCGCCATGGGACGGCCCATGAGGCCGAGGCCGATAAATCCGATTTTCATGTGATCCTCCTTAAAGCCAGGGCTTCATCCAGCCGAGGCCTTCGCTTGTGCCGGCCGAGGGCTTGTATTCGCAGCCGATGAAGCCGTCATAGCCTTCCGCGTCCAGCATATTGAAAAGATAGGGATAGTTGATTTCGCCCGTGCCCGGTTCATGCCGGCCGGGATTGTCGGCGAGCTGCACATGAGCGATCTTTGCCTTGAGCCGCCGGTAGGTTTCGGCAAGGTCGCCCTGCATGATCTGGGTGTGGTAGATGTCGTACTGGATGAACAGGTTGTCGGAGCCAACCGCCTCCAGAATACGCTCGGCATGATCCGTGGTCGAAACGAAGAAGCCCGGAATGTCATGCAGGTTGATCGGCTCAAGCAGCAGCTTGACGCCGGCATCAGCGAGACGCGGTGCGGCGTATTTCAGGTTCTTGACCAGAGTCTGCTCGAGCTTTTCGGCTGCAACACCCTTCGGCGCGATGCCGGCGAGGCAGTTGATCTTGGGGCAGCCGAGCGCCCTGGCGTAGGAAATCGCCGTGTCCACGCCCGCCTTGAACTCCTCCACCCGGTCCGGCAGGCAGCCGATGCCGCGCTCGCCACCGGCCCAGTCACCGGCTGGCAGGTTGAACAGCGCCTGTTTCACATTGGCGGCCTTCAGCGCGGCGGCAACGTCCCCCTCCGGGAAGTCATAGGGGCCGACATATTCGACGGCCGGAAAGCCATCCTTTGCGGCCGCGGCGATCCGGTCGAGAAACGGCAGATCGGCGTAGAGAAACGAAAGATTGGCGGCAAATTTCGGCATTCGAAAACTCCTCAGGCGGTAAATCTGGTTCGGTGCAGCATGCGCTTGTTGCGCGGGTCCGGGTTCGGCACCGCGGAAATCAGGCTGCGGGTGTAGTCTTCCTCCGGCGCGGTGCAGATCTGCTCGGCGCTGCCGAGTTCCACCAGCCGGCCCCGGTGCATCACCGCCACCCGGTCGCAGAAATAGCGGACCACCGAGATGTCGTGGGCGATGAAGATGTAGGAGAGGTCGAGGCGCTTCTGCAGGTCGAGCAGAAGATCGAGGATCTGCGCCCTAATCGAGACGTCGAGCGCGGACGTCGCCTCGTCGGCGATGATTACCTTCGGGTCGAGCGCTAAGGCCCTTGCGATGCCGATGCGCTGCCGCTGGCCGCCTGAAAACGCATGCGGATAGCGCTCCATGGCGGAACGGTCGAGGCCGACGAGTTCCAGCAGGTCGCCGACCTTCTGCTCGATCTCCCGGCCCGATAGCTTGCCCTGCACCACGAGCGGGTCGGCAACCACCTGCCGGACCGTCATGCGCGGATTGAGCGAGGCGAACGGGTCCTGAAACACGAGCCGGACCTGGCTGTGGAAATTGCGCAGCCCCTGCTTGTCGAGCGTCGTCACCTCCGTCTCGGTGCCATCGCCGGGGCGATAGACGACCGAGCCGGAGGTCGGGTCGAGGACGCGAAGAATGAGCCGGCCCATCGTGGTCTTGCCCGAGCCGCTTTCCCCGACGATACCGAGGTTCTCCCCGCGCTTCAGGTCGAAGGAAACATCGTCCACGGCCTTCAGGATAAACCCCTTCTTGCCGGCGCCAGCGCCGAACACCTTGGTGAGATTGCGCACCGACAGCACGACATCGTCCTTCGCAGCCTCTCGGGCTTCGTCCGCCACGCGCGGCTTTTCCAGACGCACGGTCGATGACAGAAGCTGGCGGGTATAGGGATGCTTGGCGTTGTAGAAGATCTCATCCACCGGCCCGCGCTCGACGATCACGCCGAAGCGCATCACCGCCACCTCGTCGGCGACCTCGGCGACGACGCCGAGATCGTGGGTGATCAGCAGCATGGCCATGCCGCGTTCCACCTGCAGGCGCTTGATCAGGTCGAGGATTTCAGCCTGGGTGGTCACGTCGAGCGCCGTCGTCGGCTCGTCCGCGATCAGGATATCGGGATCGCAGGCAAGCGACATCGCGATCATCGCACGCTGGCGCATGCCGCCGGAAAACTCGAAGGTGTAGCGATCGATCATCGCCTCCGGGTTCGGGATTTCCACCTGCGACAGCAGGCTGATCGTCTCCGCCCGCGCCTCGGCCTTGCTCATGTTGCGGTGCAGCCTGAGCGCCTCGATGATCTGGTCGCCGATCGTGTGGACCGGCGAGAGCGAGCTCATCGGCTCCTGGAATATCAGCGATATGCGACCACCGCGGATCGCGCGGATTTCCTTTCCCTCATCGGGCAGCGCATGGATATCGACGGGCTTGCCATCGGTATCGAGCACGATCGTGCCGCTGGTGATCCTTGCTGCCTTGTCGACGATCTTCAGCAGCGCCCGCGCCGTCACCGACTTGCCGGAGCCGCTCTCGCCGACCAGCGCCAGCGTCTTGCCGCGATGAAGATCGAAGGTGACGTCGCGCACGGCATGCAGGATGTGCTGGCGCAGGTGGAAATCGATGGAGAGGTTCTTCACCGATAGCACCGCATCGCCGAAGCCCTCATGATCGTGCACGATGGTCTCGGGTGTCATTACAGTCGTCATTGTCGTCATCTCCCCTCAGCTATCATAGGGGTCGGCGGCATCGCGCAGGCCGTCGCCGAGGAAGTTGAAGGAGAGCACCGCGATCACGACCGCGCCGGCCGGCCAGATCAGCAACCACGGGGCCGTCGAGATGGTGCGGATGTTCTGCGCGTCCTGCAGCAGCACGCCCCAGGAGACGACCGGCGGCTTCAGCCCGACGCCGAGGAAGGAGAGCGCCGTTTCCGCCACGATCATGGTCGGCAACGCCAGCGTGACGACCGCGAGGATATGGCTCGTCAGCGACGGCAGGATGTGGCGGAAGATGATCCGCCGCTCGTTGGAGCCGTCGAGCCGCGCGGCCGTGACGAAATCATCGCCCCGCAGCGCAAAGAAGCGTCCGCGCACCTCGCGGGCAAGCGAGGTCCAGCCAAGCAGCGACACGATCAGCGTGATCAGGAAATAGACCTTGAGGGGCGCGAGCGAGACCGGGATGGCGGCGGCAAGGCCGAGCCAGAGCGGGATGGTCGGCATCGCCGAGATGATCTCGATGATGCGCTGGATCAGAAGATCCACCCAGCCGCCGTAATAGCCCGACAGCGCGCCCATCACCACGCCGAGGATCAGGCTGATGCACACCCCGATCAGGCCGATCGACATCGATACCCGCGTGCCGTAGATCACCCGGCTGAAGAGATCACGGCCGAGCTTGTCCGCGCCGAGCAGGTAGAAGGGATCGTTCGCCTTCAGGGGGCCGACCAGATGCAGGTCGGAGGGGAAAAGCCCCCACATCTTGTATTCCGGCCCGCGCACGAAAAAGCCGATCGGCACCA